>NZ_JBIVJB010000044.1:0-36785 GCF_044750025.1 Pseudomonas sp. NPDC088885
CACGGCTTCTTGCTGCCGGGGATTGAGTCGGGACATACGAAAATTCGGGAGTCGTTGACGAAATGGGCCGGCATTTTAACAGGCTCAGAGATTTGTGCTGCTCTGTCCGACTTGTGACGTACCACGCGATTCATATTTGCCGGTTTTGTTACTTTCACGCAGGATGCGCGGTGATTTAGCGGCTAATGTTCTCCTTCGTGACACAAAATAACGTTTTGATAACCGTTGTCATTTGGTCATTGGTCAGCGCAACGGCATAATGCCCGCCGCCCACATCATTGCAGAGTCTAGGGAGCTAGCTTGTCTACGCCTGTCGAACCCTTGCGTTTGCTGCTACTGGCCGAAGAGCCAGCGTGGACAGCGTTATTGCGTGAGTGTCTGGCTCCGATGGGGAGCGCGGCGGTGCTGATCAGCGCGCCGAGCTGGGAGTCGGTCAGCAGTTTGTTCGAAGACAACCGCCATGCGGTGTTGTTGACCCTTCCTGCGTTGCAACCGGCACCCGGCCGCTGCAGCCTGCCGACGGTATTGTTGCTCGAACACGAACCGGACACCGCGCCGGTTGGCGTCAGTGACTGGCTGGTGTTCGACGCCCTCGACCCCGGCATGCTGCGCCGTTGCCTGCGCCATGTGCGCGAACGCGGCGTTCTCGAAAACACCCTGCAACGCCTCGCCGAACAGGATCCGCTGACCGGCATCGCCAACCGTCAGGGTTTCCAGACCTTGCTGACGGCGCGTCTCGCTGAAGGCGATGGTCGCGGCCTGGCCCTCGGGCATCTCGATCTCGACAACTTTCGCCACGCCAACGACGCCCTTGGTCATCAGGCTGGCGATCGGCTGATCCTGCAGGTCGTGGCGCGGCTGAAAAGTCAGTTGGAAGCCGGCGATCAATTGGCACGTCTCGGCAGCGATGAATTTGCTTTGCTGATCGACACCCGCCGCGCGCCGCAACGCGCCGAGTGGATGGCCGAACGCATCACCGAAGCACTCGCTGAACCGTATTGGGTGGATGGCGAAAGCCTGCTCATCGGCTCCAGCCTCGGCATCGCCCATGCCCGCGCGCAGGCTGGCGCTGACCCGCTGATGTGGCATGCGCACATCGCCATGCAGCAGGCCAAGAGCACGCAGGGCTGCACCTTTCATATCTTCAACGAACGCATCAACCGCAACGCGCGGAGCATGGCTGACCTCGAAAGTGAGCTGCGCCGGGCCTTGCGTCGTGATGAGCTGGAATTGCATTACCAGCCACGCCTGAATCTTGAGGACGGCCAGATTGTCGGCCTCGAAGCCTTGGTGCGCTGGCGCCATGGCGAACGTGGTTTGCTGCCGCCGAGTGAATTCGTGCCGCTGGCCGAGCAAAGCGGGTTGATTGTGCCTCTGGGTTACTGGGTGATTTCCCGGGCGCTGCGTGACATGCAGGCGTTGCGCGAACGCGGACTGCCGGCGTTGCACATGGCGATCAATCTGTCATTTCGTCAGTTTCAGGACAGTCAGTTGTTGCCGACGCTCAGCCGCTTGATCGCTGAGCGTGGTGTGGAAGCACAGTGGCTGGAATTCGAACTGACCGAAACCGCCGTGATGCGCCGCAGCGATCTGGTCAAACAGACCATGGATGCCCTTGGGCGGCTCGGCGTGCGCTTCTCGCTGGATGATTTCGGTACCGGGTTCTCGTCGTTCGTGCACCTCAACAGCTTGCCGATCACTTTGCTGAAGATCGACAAGAGTTTTGTCGGTGGCATGGAACAGCGTGAAGAGAACCGTAAACTGGTGCACGCGATGATCAACCTTGCGCACAACCTGCATCTGGAAGTGGTGGCGGAAGGGGTTGAAACGCCGGAACAACTGGAATTGCTGCGCGGGTTTGGTTGCGATCAGGTGCAGGGTTATCTGATCAGCCGGCCGTTGCCGTTGGCGGAACTGGTTGAGTACCTGACGTTTGGCTCAAGCCAACAGCCCGCCCTCGAAATCGTGGGCTGACCCAAGTCTTCGGGTCAGGCACAAATCCCTGTGGGAGCGGGCTTGCTCGCGAAGGCGCCGGGTCAGTCAATGCACATATCGACTGACCCGCCGCTTTCGCGAGCAAGCCCGCTCCCACAGGGGATCTCACTCCGGTTGTGCGACGGCGTATTGCCGTAAAGACACAGGCTCCAGCCGAATCATCCGCTTCATCTTCCACTCAAACGCCAACGTCAGACTCACCGCCGCGCACGCCAACCCCAGCGCCAATCCCCACCAGACGCCCGTCGGCCCCCAGTTCAAGTGGAATGCCATCCACCACGCCGCTGGCGCGCCAATCAGCCAATAACAGCCGAGCCCGACCAGGAACGTGGTCTTCGCATCCTTGAGCCCGCGAATACAGCCCATGGCAATCGTCTGCGTGCCGTCGAACAGCTCGAACCATGCCGCCACGGCCAGCAGGCTCACCGCCAAACGAATCACTTCGGCAAACGCCGGATCATTGTGATCAAGGAATAACCCGACCAACTGATTTGGCAGCAACCAGAACACCATCGCAAAACCGAGCATCACTACCGCACCAAAGACGATCCCGACCCGGCCCGACATCCGTGCATCGAGCAATTGCCCGGCGCCGTAATGCTGGCCAATGCGCATGGTGATCGCATAGGACATGCCCGCCGGCACCATGAACGCCACCGAAACAATTTGCAGAGCAATCTGATGCGCGCCCAATTGCGTGCTGCCCATGGTGCCCATGCACAGCGCCGCGAAGGCAAACAACCCGACCTCCACCGCGTAGGTGCCACCGATCGGCAGACCGAGGCGCCAGAGTTCTTTCAGGTACTGGCGGTTCGGCCGCGATAACCCTGCGCGCAGCGGATAAGCGTCATACGCCGGGTGCCGACGAATGTGCCAGGCCAGCCCCAGCGCCATGCAGTTGGCGACAATCGTCGTGACCAGGCCGATGCCCATCAGACCCATTTTCGGCAGACCGAACATGCCAGTGATCAGCGCGTAATTGAGCAGGAAGTTGGCCACGGTGCCGGCCAGACTGATGACCATCACCGGTGTCGCCCGACCAATTGCACTGGTGAAACCGCGCAGGGCCATAAAGCTCAGGTAGCCGGGCAGGGCGAAGGGCAGGGCAATCAGGAATTGCCCGGCGGCGTTGACGTTGGTCTCGGTCTGGCCGAACAGCAGCAACACCGGTTTCAAGTTCCACAGCAGCAAACCGGCACCCAGCGCCATCAGCCACGCCAGCCACAACCCGGCCTGGGTCAGCCGTGCGGCGCCAATGATGTCGCCGGCGCCTTTGCGAATCGCCACCAGCGTGCCGACTGCCGCAATCACGCCGATGCAGAAAATCGATACGAACGAGTAAGTCGCTGCACCGAGACCGCCGCCCGCGAGCGCTTCGGGACTCAGGCGGGCCATCATTAAAGTGTCAGTCAGCACCATCAACATGTGCGCCAACTGTGAAGCGATCAACGGCCCTGCCAGCCGCAGAATGGCCCAGAGTTCAGTACGCACAGGATGCTGCATGGGTATCACCACTCAATTTTCAGAGGGAACAGGAGACCGTCGATTCTCGGCGCTTGGCAGGCATTGCACAAAGGGATAAAAAGGATGGGTGGCATGACTAAAACTCATCCTGAACAGATTCCGCTCAATTCGCTGCATCCCGCCACTGGAGCTTTGTGCATGGCCCGTCGACTTCCTCCGTTGTATGCCCTGCGCGCATTTGAAGCGGCGGCGCGACATAGCTCGTTCACCCGCGCAGCGGAAGAACTGTCGATCACCCAGAGCGCGGTGAGTCGGCATATTCGTACGCTGGAAGAGCATTTTGCCTGCCGCTTGTTTCACCGCAGCGGCCGCAATTTGCAACTGACCGAAGCGGCGCGTCTGCTCTTGCCAGGGATTCGCGAAGGTTTCACGGCGCTGGAGCGCGCCTGCAACACCTTGCGCGCCGAGGACGACATCCTGCGCATGAAAGCCCCGTCGACCCTGACCATGCGTTGGCTGCTGGCGCGCCTGAGTCGCTTCCGCCATTTGCAGCCGGGCAACGAGGTGCAACTGACCAGTGCGTGGATGGACGTCGATTCGGTTGACTTCAACGATGAGCCGTTTGATTGCGCCGTGTTGCTCAGCGACGGCCATTTTCCGCCGGACTGGGAAGCGAGTTTGTTGTTTCCCGAAGAACTGATCCCGGTCGGCGCGCCGAATCTGCTCAACGATCAACCGTGGGATCTTGATCGACTGGCAAGCACCGAATTGCTCCACCCGACCCCGGATCGCCGCGACTGGCGCAGTTGGCTGGAGCACATGGGCTTGTCCGATCAGGTTTCGCTAAAGGGCGGGCAAGTGTTCGACACGCTCGAACTGGGCATGATCGCGGCGGCGCGTGGCTACGGGGTATCAATGGGCGATTTGTTGATGGTCGCCGAAGATGTCGCGCAAGGACGCTTGAGTTTGCCGTGGCCGACCGCCGTTGCCAGTGGCCTGGATTATTACCTGGTGTGGCCAAAAACCCGTCCGGGAGGTGAACGTTTGCGCCGCCTCAGCGACTTCCTCCAGAGCGAAGTCCGCGCCATGGAACTGCCGGCCGTTGCGCGCTTGAGCTGAAACGTTCGAGCCGCCACAATGCCGGCCCCGTGCCATACCCTCGCACAGCGCTCAAGTATTCGGATTTACCGCCGACTATGAGCAAGTGGAACCGTCGTGCCGGTCTTCATGCTTCACCCCCATTATTAGAATTATTCCGAGCATCAGCTGCGATCAAGGAGGATCCGGTGGCTCGGCCAGGAGCTGTTCATGTCTCAACCTCGCGCTCGGATTGCCTCGCAGCTGGGCCTTGCCCTTGCTGTGATTCTGGCGGTCGTCATCAGTGGCAGTACGGTGTTCGCGTTGCGTTCGCTGGACACTGCCAACCTCGCCACCCGTGAAGAACATCTGGCCAGTGAGGCTCGGCTGCTGGCCGACCAACTGAGCACCTTCCACGGCACGTTGCGTGAAAGCACCCAGCGCCTCAGCGGGTTGTTCGAGAAGCGCTTCAGCAGCGGGTTGAGCCTTCATCCGGACGAGCCAGTGAGTGTTGCCGGCACCCAGACTCCGGGCCTGCATCTGGGCAGCGAAGTGCTGAACAACAACTTCAAGGAAGTCGACGAGTTCAAGCAGATGACCGCGGGCGTCGCCACGCTGTTCGTACGCAGTGGCGAAGATTTCATCCGCGTCAGCACCTCGCTGACCAAACAGGACGGCAGCCGCGCCATTGGCACCTTGCTTGACCACGCCCATCCGGCCTACGCGAAATTGATGGCCGGACAGGGTTATGTCGGCCGCGCCTTGCTGTTTGATCGTTCCTACATGACCCAATACACCCCGGTGCGCGATGGCAGCGGCAAAGTGATTGCGGTGCTGTTCGTCGGTTTCGATTACACCGATGCGCAGAACGCCCAGTTCGATAACCTCAAACGCTTCCGCATCGGCCAGACCGGCTCGCTGGCGTTGCTTGATGAGCAAAGCAAATGGCTGGTTCCACCAGCGGGCGTGCAGGCGCTGGATCAAGCAATTCCGCTGATCAAGGATCTGGCGAAATCGCCGGGCAAAGGCCAGTTCTGGGGCGACACGTCCGAAGATTTCTACAGCGTCGCGGTGCCGTTCGACGGCGGCCCGTGGTCGGTGGTGGCGAGCATGCCGAAAGCCGAGATTCGCGCAGTGACCTGGAGCGTCGGCGCGCAACTGGCGATTGGCAGCCTGTTGGCGATGTTGCTGGCGGTCGGTTCGGCGATGTGGCTGCTGCGTTCGAAACTGCAACCGCTGGGTGATCTGGTGCGTCAGGCCGAAGCCTTGGGCGCCGGTGATCTGAGCGTGCGTCTGAATGTAGCGAGTAACGACGAAATCGGTCAGTTGTCGCGCGCGTTCAACCAGATGAGCCAGGCGCTGTCGACCATGGTTGAGCACATTCGCCGTTCCTCCGCGGAGGTCAACAGCCGAGCGCAGGCACTGTCCGGTTTGTCTGGCGGTGCTTATGAAGGCATGGAGCAGCAGTCCGGCGAAATCACCAGCATGGCCGGCGCGGTGGAAGAATTCAGCGCGACCTCGTTGAACATCGCCGACAACATGGGCGCGACCCAACGTCTGGCGCAGGAAAATGCCCAGCAGACGCAGATTGGCCGTAGCTCGATGGAAGAAGCTTCGTCCTCTCTGGAGCAAATCGCTGGCGCCCTCAACAGCACCGCCACAGTGATCAACACCCTCGGTCAGCGCTCGCAGGAAATCGGCGGCATCGTTGGCGTGATCACCTCGATTGCCGAGCAGACCAATTTGCTGGCGCTCAACGCTGCAATTGAAGCGGCGCGTGCCGGTGAGCAAGGTCGCGGCTTTGCCGTGGTGGCGGATGAAGTGCGCAGCCTGGCTTCGCGTACCCGTCAGGCGACCGATGAAATCTCGGTGATGATCCACAGCATTCAGCAGGAAACCGGCAACGCGATCAGCACCATGGAGCAGGGCAATGTGCTGATGCAGGAAGGCTTGTCGCGTAACGCCAATGTCGCCTCGGCGCTGGCGCGGATTGATGAGCAGAGCCGTTCTGCCGGGCAGCAGTTCGCCGCGATTACCACGGCGACTCAGGAGCAGAGCAGCACGGCGACTTTGCTGAGCAGCAATTTGCAGAGCATTGCGTTGGCCAACAGTGAGCAGCGTGAGGTTGTTTCGAATCTGGCTGTGACGGCGAAGGAACTGGAAGGCTTGGCGGCGGACTTGCGTGCCGAGGTTGATCGGTTTCGTTGATGCGCCTTTGAAATAGCTTTCGCGAGCAGGCTCGCTCCCACAGTGTTCGGTGTGATTCACAGATTTTGTGAAGACCCGGATCCCCTGTGGGAGCGAGCCTGCTCGCGATTGCATCACTGAAAATCTTCGGCAGAACATGCGATCTGTCGATCTAATACACTTGCTGAAACGTTTCCGCAGCGCTATACAAATGGCACAACTCCAATAAAGGCTGCTGCCATGACCCCGCTCAAACTCGCCGTCGCCCTCGGCGCATTCTCTGCTGCTTCCCACGCCATGGCCTGGGATTACGTCCTCCTCGATACCAACAAGTCCGCGCAAAACTGGAGCATCACCAGTGGGCAGCTCGGCGTGAAAACCGATAAACCCTTCTCCGTAAGCCTGCGTACCTTGCACGGGGGGCGGCAGGAAGGCGTCAGCATCGTCGATATCGATAACGGCACGATGAAACTCTCGGTGGTGCCAACCCGAGGGATGAATGTCTTGCAGGCCTCTGTCGGCAACGTGCGCATGGGTTGGGATTCGCCGGTCAAGGACGTGGTCAACCCAGCCTTCATCGAGCTCAACGGGCGCGGTGGTCTGGGCTGGCTGGAAGGTTTCAACGAGCTGGTCGCCCGCTGCGGTTACGAATGGGTTGGCCATCCCGGCATGGACAACGGTGAACTGCTGACCTTGCATGGCCGCGCCGCCAACATCCCGGCCAGTACCGTCACGCTGCACATCGACGAAAAGCCACCCTACGCCATCAGTCTGCGCGGCGAGCTGAAAGAGCAGGCCTTCAAGAAAGTCGATTTCTCGGTCGTCACTGAACTGGTCACCGAACCTGGCAGCGTGCGCTTTGCACTTAACGATACGCTGACCAACAACGGCGACTATCCAAAGGAATACCAGGCGCTGTATCACAGCAATTTCAGCACGCCGTTCCTCGAGCGGGGCGCCCGTTTTGCTGCACCGGTAAAACAGGTCTCGCCGTTCAACGACAAGGCCAAGGGCGATCTGGCTGACTGGCAGACCTATCGCGCGCCGACCAAGGACTACGACGAAACCGTCTACAACGTCGTGCCCTATGCCGACGCCAAAGGTGAAACGCTGACCGTTTTGCACAACAAGGCTGGCAGCCTCGGCGTCTCCGTCGGCTTCAATACCCAGCAGTTGCCGGTGTTTTCCCTGTGGAAAAACACCGATACCCAAGGGCAGGGTTATGTCACGGGACTGGAGCCGGGCACCAGTTTTTCCTACAACCGTCGCTATCAGCGTCCGCTGAATCTGGTGCCGACCATCGCACCGAAGGAACACAAACAGTTCCAGATCAGCTACAGCCTGCTTGCGGACAAAGGTGCTGTGGATAACGCCTTGAAGCGCGTGACCGAAATTCAGGCGGGGCGCGACACCGAAGTGCGGCAGACGCCGCTGGTGGATCTGACCGAGCATTAAGGTGTCGCCGGCCGATATTGCAGCGCCTCGGCCAAGTGTTCGCGTTTGATCGCATCGACTTGCTCAAGGTCTGCCAGTGTCCGGGCGACTTTGAGCAGGCGATGTGCCGAACGCAGCGAAAGCGTTAATCGCTCACAGGCCGACTCGAGCCATTTTTCATCGGCTGTGGATAACGCGCAGTGCCGCTTCAGCCCCGGCAATTCAAGAAATGCATTGGCGCAGCCCTGACGTTTCTGCTGCCGTTCGCGCGCCTCGGCGACCAAAGCAGCGGCGGTGGCACTGTCCTCTCCCGGTTTTACCTGCGGATTCAACGCGGTCGCCTCCCGCGCGACCGTCAGGTGCAGATCGATTCGATCCAGCAGCGGCCCCGATAGCTTGTTGCGATAGCGCTGCACCATGTCCGGGGTGCAGGAACATTTGCCGCTGGGCTCGCCAAGATATCCACAGGGACATGGATTCATCGCCGCCACCAATTGAAAGCGCGCCGGAAAACGCACGCGATCCTTGGCTCGGGAAATCACGATGTGTCCGGACTCCAATGGCTCGCGCAGCACCTCCAGAACCTTGCGATCAAACTCCGGCAATTCATCGAGAAACAGCACGCCGTGGTGGGCGAGGGTGATTTCACCGGGTTGCGGTTTCGAGCTGCCACCGACCAGTGCCGGGCCGGATGCCGAGTGATGCGGCTGGCGAAACGGCCGCTGCGGCCAGTGGGTCAGCGGCACGCAACTGGCGACCGATTGAATGGCCGCCACTTCCAGTGCCTCGCTTTCCGCGAGTGGTGGCAGCAACCCGGGCAGGCGACTGGCCAACAAGGTTTTGCCCGTCCCCGGCGGGCCGCTGAACAACAGGTTATGCGCGCCCGCCGCGGCAATCAGCAGCGCACGTTTGGCAGCTGATTGGCCTTGGACTTCGTTGAGATCGGGATAGGGTTTGCTGGCGTACATCAGGCCGTTAGAGACATACGGTTCAACCGGCGTATGGCCATTGAAATGCGCCACCGCCTCCAGCAGATGATCCACCGCAAACACCTTCAACCCCGAAGCAAGGCACGCTTCCTCAGCATTCGCTCGCGGCACCACCAGCGCACGACCCGCCTTGCGCGCCGCCAATGCTGCCGGCAAAACCCCGCGCACCGCCCTTACTGCGCCGGACAATGCCAACTCTCCCAAACATTCCACATCATCCAGCGTCAGACACGGCACCTGCACACTCGCCGACAGAATCCCCAAGGCAATCGCCAGATCAAACCGCCCACCGTCCTTGGGCAAATCCGCCGGCGCCAGATTCAAGGTGATCCGCCGCGCGGGAAACTGCAGCCCTGAATTGATGATCGCGCTGCGCACCCGATCCTTGCTCTCCTTCACCGCCGCCTCGGGCAGGCCGACCATGGTCAGCGACGGCAGACCGTTGGCCAGATGGACTTCGACGGTGACGGCGGGGGCTTCCACGCCAATCTGGGCGCGACTGTGGACGATGGAGAGGGACATGGTCGTTCCTTGAGCTGAATCGAGGGCCGCTTCCTGCGGGTTTTTGAAGGGTAGTTGGGAGAAGACGCTTAAGCGGGTCGAGCGGAGCGCGAAAATTTCTCAGGATGTTGCTGGAACAAGTCGCAAGGAATCTATCCAGTACTGCAAGCGGACATGCGAGTTGTTTGTGTAGGAAAAAGCAACGGATCGGTGAGGGCCGGGCCGCGTGAGTAGTCCATTTCTGAGAGTCTTGAAAGAACACCCAAATCACAAGATGGACTGTTTGCTTTGATGAGTTCCGCGAATACACTCAAGATTAATGCATAACGTTAAGCTTTAAATTATGATCGTTAGCTTCGGATGTTCTGAAACCGAATACCTGTTCCGCAGCGGTAAAACCCGTTTCTGGTCAGCCATATTGAGTGTCGCGGAACGCAAGCTGACGATGCTTGATGCGGCAGCGGTATTAGCTGATCTCCGGTCTCCTCCGGGAAATCGGCTCGAAGCTCTGGAAGGAGATCGAAAAGGGCAATTCAGCATTCGGATCAACGCCCAATGGCGAATTTGCTTCGTCTGGGGGCTTAATGGCCCTGAGGGTGTGGAAATCGTCGATTATCACTGAGGTGACTATGACTAAGAATGGTATGCGTCCGGTTCATCCGGGTGAGATCCTCAAAGAGGAGTACCTAGAGCCTTTGTGCCTTACAGCAGCTGCGTTGGCGAGAGCACTAAATGTGTCGACTCCGACGGTGAACGATATTGTTCTACAGCGGCGAGGTGTCAGCGCTGATATGGCGTTAAGGCTTGCTATCTGCCTGGACACCACCCCTGAATTTTGGCTGAACCTGCAATCGGCTTACGATTTGCGAAAAGCTGAAATTGAGAAAGGAGCTTCCATCCGTGATCAAGTTGAGCGATTGGCACATTGCGCTTGAACCTGACCCTTGGGTCGCAGAGGGGTACGAATCGGGCGAATCTGCGCAAAGCTGAAAAATTGTGGACGAAAAAAAACCGCCTTGAACAGGCGGTTTTTTTATTCGCAGGCTTTGGTGAGGCCGCAGCCTGCACATCCTTAGCGGACACACTCGCGTTCGCAGAGGTTATCCATATCGGTTTGTCAGGACAAGTTCTACTGGGCTGGAGATCAAAAGATCGCAGCCTTCGGCAGCTCCTACAGGGGGCGCGGATTATTCAGCGGGCGGTGTCAGCTTGGCTTCCATCTCGGCGACTTTGGCTTCGAGGCTTTCGAGGCGGGCGCGAGTGCGGGCCAGTACGACCATCTGGCTGTCGAATTCTTCACGGCTCACCAGATCGAGTTTGCTGAACGCACTCTGCAGCAGCATCTTGAACTGGCTTTCGATTTCGGCTTTCGGCAGCGGGGTGTCGCCGTTGAACAGGCGGGAGGCGGTGCCGCTCAGGGCGTCGAGGAAGTCTTTGGGCGCGAGCATGGTGGATGTCCTGGAAACAATGGCCGGCAGTGTATCACGCAGTGTCTATAGTCATTCTCGTGGTCAGGGATGCACGCTTTTCGCGCAGGCGGACGGACGGCGACGCACCGTTGTTGTGCGTATCCGGATGGGGTTTCGCACGGGATGGCTTGCGGCAGCGGCCAAGGGATTGAAATCAGAGGTTTTTGGCGAGATGGCAAGCTTTCTGCTTAGTCACCTTCGACCCATGCACTGATGCAGTCGCTGTGACGAATGCAGTGCGGCAGACGGAGCGGGGAGTTTCGTCGGCAGCGGTTAGCTGGCGTCAGTCGGGCAGGTACGGCCGACGATGCGTTACAAAGCCAGGCACTGCGCTTAGACTTGAGTCGGGTTTGTTTTCCTGGGGCAAGTCCACCAATTCGGGAGAGAGTTTTCATGAAGCTAGTCACTGCCATCATCAAGCCGTTCAAGTTGGACGACGTGCGCGAGTCGCTGTCCGAAATCGGCGTGCAGGGCATTACCGTTACTGAAGTCAAAGGCTTCGGCCGGCAGAAGGGTCACACCGAGCTGTATCGCGGCGCGGAATATGTGGTCGATTTTCTGCCCAAGGTGAAAATCGACGTGGCCATCGACGACAAGGATCTGGATCGGGTTATCGAGGCGATAACCAAAGCGGCCAACACCGGCAAGATCGGTGACGGCAAGATCTTCGTGGTCAATCTGGAACAGGCGATTCGCATCCGTACCGGCGAAACCGATACCGACGCGATTTAAACGCCGCCACAAACCCCAACGCCCCAGGAGAAAACAATATGACTCTGCGTAAATTCGCAGGGCTAGGAGCCCTGTTGTCCATCGTAATGCCAAGCCTTGCAATGGCGGCAGACGAAGTGGCGGCCCCAGTCCTCAATTCCGGCGACACTGCCTGGATGCTCACCTCGACGGCACTTGTGCTGTTCATGACCATCCCGGGCCTGGCGCTGTTCTACGGCGGCATGGTTCGCTCGAAAAACATTCTTTCCGTGATGATGCAGTGCTTCGCCATTACCGGTCTGATCAGCATCCTGTGGGTCATTTATGGCTACAGCATTGCGTTCGACACCACCGGCATGGAGCAGGGCGTCGTCAACTTCAACTCGTTCTTCGGCGGCATGGGCAAGGCGTTCCTCGCCGGTGTCACGCCTTCGAGTCTGACCGGTCCTGCGGCGTTGTTTCCTGAAGCGGTGTTCATCACCTTCCAGATGACCTTCGCGATCATCACCCCGGCGCTGATCGTCGGTGCGTTCGCCGAGCGGATGAAGTTCTCCGCGATGCTGATCTTCATGGGCATCTGGTTCACCCTGGTTTACGCGCCGATCGCGCACATGGTCTGGTCCGGCAACGGCGGCCTGATGTGGGACTGGGGCGTGCTCGACTTCGCGGGCGGCACCGTGGTGCACATCAACGCTGGTGTGGCCGGTCTGATCTGCTGCTTGGTGTTGGGCAAGCGTAAAGGCTTCCCGACCACCCCGATGGCTCCGCACAACCTCGGTTACACCCTGATGGGCGCGGCGATGCTGTGGGTCGGCTGGTTCGGCTTCAACGCCGGTTCCGCTGCGGCGGCCAACGGCACTGCCGGCATGGCGATGCTGGTCACCCAAATCGCTACCGCTGCGGCGGCGCTGGGCTGGATGTTTGCCGAGTGGGTCACCCACGGCAAGCCAAGCGCACTGGGCATTGCTTCGGGTGTGGTTGCCGGTCTGGTCGCGATTACTCCAGCTGCCGGCACCGTGGGCCCGATGGGCGCACTGGTGATCGGTCTGGCCGCAGGCGTGGTGTGCTTCTTCTGCGCCACCACCCTGAAACGCAAACTCGGTTATGACGATTCCCTGGACGCGTTCGGCGTACACGGTATCGGCGGTATCCTCGGCGCGATCCTTACCGGTGTCTTCGCTGCGCCGGCTCTGGGTGGCTTCGGCACCGTCACCGATATCGGCGCGCAAGTCTGGATTCAGGTCAAAGGCGTCGGCTTCACGGTGATCTACACCGCGATCGTCACCTTCATCATCCTCAAGGTACTGGACGCCGTCATGGGTCTGCGTGTGACCGAGGAAGAAGAATCGGTCGGCCTCGATCTGGCACAACACAACGAACGCGGCTACAACCTGTAAGTACGCGCACTGAAAAAAATTGCCCGGTTCGCCGGGCATTTTTTTGTCCGGGATTTGTCATTAAGCGACAGGCTGAAAGGATTTTTCGTACGCCTTTAGTCGTGTTTACGACGACGGTTTTTCACCGGCCAAACGCTTACGTCATTACACGCGTATTAGGGCCTTTGTTTTTTCCCAGAGCGCGCTAGAATGCGCCCCGAACGTGCGGAGAACTGTATGTGGCAACAGACTCTGATTACCCTGCGGGCACGGCCCCGGGGCTTTCATCTGGTAACGGACGAGTTACTCGCTGGCCTGCCTGAACTCAGGGAGTGGCGGGTCGGTCTGTTGCATTTGTGGCTGCAGCATACCTCGGCGTCGTTGACCATCAACGAGAACGCCGATCCGGCGGTACGTCGCGACTTCGAACGATTTTTCAATCGTCTGATCCCACAAGGAACGGACGGCTATGAGCATAACGACGAAGGCCTGGACGACCTCCCGGCGCACTTCAAGGCCAGCGTGCTTGGTTGTCAGATCAGTCTGCCGGTGTCGGCAGGGCGACTGGCACTGGGTACCTGGCAAGGTGTTTATCTGGGCGAGCACCGTGATCATGGCGGTGCCCGTAAAGTCCTCGCCACCTTGCACGGTGAAGGGGCATAAACCGTTGGTCCCCAATGGTTACTGATTTTTTAACGGCGACTTTCGACAGTTGCCAAAGCTGGTCTATAACTAATCTGCTTTTCGCAAGTCATGAGGTAGAACATGAGCGACGATGATCTGGAAAACGACGACCTCGAAGTAGGCGACGAAGACGAGGCCGAGGAAGGCCTGGAAGCAGCAGCGGAAGACGTTGCTGACGACGATGGCGGTGACGATACGCCGGCCCCGGCTGCCAAAGGCAAAGCCAAGGCTGCGGTGTCGGTAGATGAGTTGCCGAGCATTGAAGCCAAGAACAAGGAGCGCGACGCCCTGGCCAAGGCCATGGAAGAGTTCCTGTCGCGCGGCGGAAAAGTGCAGGAAGTGGAGGCCAACGTGGTCGCCGATCCTCCGAAGAAGCCGGACAACAAGTACGGTAGCCGCCCTATCTGAGGCGTGCCGCTTGCTTGCTGAAAAAGCCCGCCGTCGCTGCGGGCTTTTTAGTTCTATAAGCCGCTAAATACGAGCCCGTAAAATAAATTAGGTATCCAGCCCCACACGTAGCCCCACACCTATTGCTCGCGTGAAGCTCCTTTCTCCTAAAGCGTGAATTGCCCACGGGCTGTTTACGTGAGCAGACAAAGTCGGGGGTTTGTGGTTTTTGACGTTCAAAAAAGGCCATATGGGACTGATACGGGCTGGCGCGCTATTTTGGTGGCCAAATAGGGCTTTCCGAACGAGGAACCTGATCTTCGCCTGCGATGGAATGCGATGAGTTAGGCTCTTCCGAACCTACCTTTAAAGATGAATGCCATGTCATATGACACAAACTCCAATATCGCCACGGCAGATGCCCTGACATTGCTGCTGCATAACCAGCATGCACTTGGGGCGGCAATAGAGGAGGTCACGAAATGGCTTTCAGAGAATGGCGTAGAGACAGTTGCAGAAAACGCGGTCGTGGCCATGGAAACCTGGATGCCAACGCGAAAGCGATTGAAGATGCAATTCTGCGACTTCGCCAATCTTAGTGTGGTGTTTCAGAAGTACCACTGAAAAATCACTTGCCCAGCGCTCGTGCTGCACGAGTGACTGAGGCGAGAATATCTTCTGCCTTCCTATGCCACCGAAACGGCTTCGGATTCTGGTTGTAAGTTTCCAGGTAGTGCTCAATCGAAGCTTCTAGATCTTGGACGCTAACGTGTGCTTGCCGCTTGATCCATTTCTCGCTCAGCGTTGAGAAAAAGCGCTCGACCAAATTCAGCCACGAGGCCAAAGTCGGTGTGAAGTGGATGTTGTAGCGTGGACGCGCCGCAAGCCAGGCTCTGACTTTGTCGGTCTTCGAATGCGGCGATGTTGCCAATCATGAACCATGCTGCGCGCGGCGACGTCGGCGCTGACTGGCAAGACGTTCGCGTTCGCGTTCGGCGTCGTACGGGACCCACGCCTTATCCTCCTGATTTTCGGCGAATCGAGCCTCCAACTCGCTGGCCGTCCACCCAACTAGGTGCGCGAGGCGAAGCCGCTCGGTTTGATCCGGATGCCAGCGCCATGTTGACCGCAGGAAGTTCCACTTGATCGTTCCCGCCATCGAGCGGACATGAGGCGGCATAAGGATCATGCAGTCGAGATCGCGACATCTACGCTCAAACTCGTTGAACGGCTCGAAGAAGAAGTCGAGGTAGTCTGACATGTCGCTGTCGATAAACAACTGCTTCAGATCATGGACTTCCTCGTCGCCTAGCTCGCCCCTCGCGAGAAAGATTAGACGGTTGTGATAAGTTCTGAAAACCGAGCCAACAGCCGACATCGACGTCGCCACCTCCGCATCGGCGACCCGCCCTCCAACTTCTCCTTCGGTCGATCGATCGAGGTTGCTATTGATTAGCTCCGCAAAATCCCGAAGCGCTGCATCCATCCGTGTCAGATAGGTCGGCGCTAGCGCGCTCAGCGCCTGTCGGTCGGCGATCCGCTGGGATTCAAAGGCAATCTCCGAGGCGCGAGCCTGCTGTCGACCCTGGTCAAGTAACTGACGCTGCTGCAATCGAAACGCGAGGCCCACCCATACAAGGGACAACGGCACCAATGCCCCCGACAAGTAGGATCCCCACTTATCGAATTCGGTGAGCGCCGTACTTGGCAGAAACCAGCAGAAAACGTGCGCCGTGTTGTTACTGCAGACGCCGAGTTTTATGACGAGCGGCGCGCCCAAGACGATCACGATATAGATAAGGGACACAATTCCTGCCCAACTCGTCAAATTTCGAGAGGGCGCAGGGGTTGCTTGGGCGTCGCTGGTAGGTTGGTGCAAATGAAGGACCACTTTTGAGGATACGAATTTTTCGTCGCTGACCGGAGCACTGTCCAACTAGGAACACATCGCAAGCGGATTGAACGGCAGCTATTGGGATCAACAATGTCCCCGCCTAACGGCGACAACTGGACGCAGTGCCGACCGGCCGCTTAGTCTAAGTCCACGACTCAGGCAAATTATGGTCGTCCCATGGGAACGAAATCAGGGTTTTCTTTGCGCAGACTAACCCATTCGACGCGCCACTGATCGATCTTCATCAAGTCAGCCAAGCTTAAATGGGTATCAGCAATTGCTGTGCAAGCTTCAACACAGATCTCAGTGGCATTCTCCGGGGCGCCGTAAGCTGCACGGAGGAGGGAGAGCACCTCTTCCGCCAATGCCTCAGCCTCTTTACGAGCTTCAACCGCACCGTTTTGGAGATCGTAAACCACGTAGATGGTGAGGTTGTAGGGCGTACCATCCTCAAGCTCCACTTCTCTTTCGTCAGAGAGGTTAAAAAACAGAGCCGTGATGTACTCGGAGCGCTTGGTAACGAGCTCGGCGATACCCTTCTCTACGCTGACCTTTTTTCGGCATTCGCGCTGCAGTCTGTTTTCAAACTCATTAGGATAAGCCGGACGGCCATAGCGAATGCTGAGCCACTGCTTTAGGGTTCGTTTATCAGCTTCTGTGATTCGAGCAGTGTGGCACGGGCCTGAGAGCTTGGCGAAATCGCGACGCGGGATAATTTGGCGATTCTGAAAGCAGAGATCGACGTAAAACTCATCGTCGTTTTGTGCATAAAAACGGGCGTGAAGACGTCTTACATTCTTCGCACTAAGAAAGTTTTTGTCCTTCTTGACCTTTTTACCGACAATCACTTCCAGGTAAGACTCTTTATCCTGGGGGATATCGCAATCGTGGGAGATGACAACAGCGCATGTATCATCATCTCCCTCGAGACCCAACATGGCGAACTCGTCACGCTTGAGCAGGCTTCCTTGTCGCCATGTTGTATTTCGGTCGATCAATCTGAAATCTCACTCAAGCTTCATCGGCAAACGGAACTGAAATCGCAGATTTCCAACCGTCAGTTTTTGTAGTTTTCAGCTGGGATAGCCCAGATCTTGCGTACGACTCATCAGCGATCTTAGATTCCTTGACCAAAACGGAAGCCAGGTGCATGTACGGCTCACCGTTCTTGAACAAGTCCAAAACCGATTTCCCTTGAAACGCTTTCATCTTGACCATGTCTAGCGGGCGCGAAATCTGAGCCTCTTTGAACAGGTCAGCCAGCTGGCTCAACTCAGCAATTTTAGCCACGTTCTCTTCATCAGGGGATGCCTGATTTCCCATCCATTTATATATAGACTGTCTGGTTACGCCTAATAGCGAACCCATCTCGGATACGGGCAGATTGAGCACGGACTTAATGTTGTCCAAGTGTGCGTTGGGGCCTCGAAAGTCAAGGCTCACCGGCTTGAGTTGCCCTGTCTCTGCGACGGTAAACTTCGTCTCCTGTTTCGGCTTGAAATAGGAGTTAAGCCGCTCAGCCCCAGGGGCCGCTTGGACGCTGCCAGTCCCTAGGAAAAAGGCAATGACTATTGCTGCGGTGCGAGCTGCGCGCGCGACACCGCCTGTCCCATTACTTCTGGAAGTGGTAAAGCCTGTAATCCCGTACATAACTCCCTCCTATTCCCACTGAGCAAAAGCATGCGGGGTGGCAATGGCGTGAAAGCACCTAGCCAAATCCCCATGAAAGCTCAGCAGCTTTTCATAAATCGCTGCTGTATCAACAGGCATGGACTCTTCGACAAAGAGATCCATATCAAAGACAGCATGCGTGAACGGTTTTTTCCTCTGGAATCTCGGCATCAGCTGAACTGACCGAGGGATTAGATCCTGCGGGAAGCCTAAAGGTGAATTCGGAGCCTGATAGACCTTCGCGATCAATAGACCGCCGCTTTCAGTCCTGTATCCAGCCTCCCAAAGCCCGCCAAGTATCGGAAGGCCAAAATCCACGCCTTGGATCTTCGGGTTGAAGTATTTATGCACTGATTCACCCTCAGCAGGTATCACAGCGTTCAAATAGCGAATTCCTAGCCGAAAAACTCGCTCCAGCTGAACTACCTCATGCACAATTTTCAGCCCGTCACACAAAGCCCGAAAAAACTGCTCCCGGTCTAGGTAGTAAGTGGATTGAAAACTCAGAAAATCTTGCCCGAGCACATAACCACAACTCCGATCAGGTTTTGTGAAAAACCAGTTTTTGTTGGTGGTAACAACAGGTTGAGCAGTCTCGCCGTCATGTAAGGTTCCATAGTCGACGTTCTGAATGTCTTCGACTTCATAGACCGTAAATCCAGCACGACGCATCATCTCCTGAATGTCGGTAGAGAATTTTGCCATAGCCGCAACGGGATTGAATTTCGCCTGGGCTAAGGCGTAATAAACCGGTGCATTCTTTAGCAATACGCTCATTTTTCTCCTCGTGTAGCTCGATGAAGCGTTGGTATGTTTGAAGGTCAGTTTACACTCTGGTTGTCACTCTCACAAGAAAATAACTCGTCCAAATGATAGTTGTTCGCGTTTGAGTGGGGCGTTCATAGCTGTCAAAGTTTCGCCGAATTCCAGTGGAGACCAGACCTTTAGACCTAAGCGTTTGGTTTTGTTGTGACTTGATCTCAACTGCAGTGCGCCCGTATGAAGTACGCATGTGCAGAGTTTTTTTCAAAATTGCGAGGTTTTGTGGCGTGAGCGTGCACGGCTCGCGATATCAACGTTCAAAATGTGGATCGAGCGTAACCTCCCGCATGACATTAGAGATCTACTCATCCTGATGCTCACCACTTGTCCGCATGTCATCTAAGCACGCTTCTCGACAGGCCGCTTTCGGCCAAACGCGGATAGACGGTTTCGCCCTGGAGCAAATCAACTGCGCCGATCAATTCCGGTAGCAATAGCTGCGCCACAACCACAGCCGGTGAATCCGCCGACAAATCGTCCGCATCAGGAGTCGTGCAAGCCAACACAGCGACCAGAAGTAACAGTAGGCGACTCAGATGTTTTCGCATTGAATCCCCTCGGTTATCGAACAACGGCGCCGATGGCCTCGAACCGGCAGCGTGCGAGCAGTCAGCCGAAAAACGCAACAGTTTGCTTCGCAGGCCTTTGATTCTTTAGGAAAAACAGGAGCTGGGTAATATCGCAGCCAAGGCCAATTGAGCGCATCAAGGGGATTGGCTGGACAGTGCCAAATGAGTTGGTCGACCTCATCGTCAAGGCAGTGGCAAAGACAGTGTCGAGGACGCGGCTTCAGCCTCAGGCTCGATTATTTTGCAACCCGCTGATTTGTCAGGCGCAAAGCTATCTGTAAAATAATTTTTGGTGTCTCTGTTACCGATCACATGATTGACAGCACCCCGCACTTCGCGCAAAGCCCCGGTCTAGAGCGCATCACGAACGAAAACCTGTTTTCACACCTGAGACTGGCAAGTAAAAACCGGCTAACCCCACGCACCCCTCTAAACCGCACCTCTCACGCCTTACCCCACAATCAGAACGTGTTCATGCTTTCAGGCCCTTGCAGACAACGGAAAATTAGCGCGAATTGACGATAAAGCCGAAGCGCCGCGACAGATCCAGCCCTTCAACATCACCCACGCCCACCACACCGACCTCGTGCCAATCCTCCAACGCTCGACGCTTCAACAACGACAAATCACCCTGCACATAGGTTTCGGTCAATCCCGGCATCGCATGGTTAAGCAACAGCTCGGCAATCACATAATTGACGCTCAGGTTTTGCCAGCCTACACGCGCCAACTTGCGCAGATCATGGCTTGACCACTTACCACCGCTCAGGCTGGCAATCTCCAACGAAGCACCAGCCACCGACAACGCCTGACCATGCCCACCGGGAAACAAATACTTGCTCGGCTGGCTTGACTGCTGGCCCCTGTACCAACGCAGCACAGCCACCACAACAGGCGTCAGCGGCAGTTCATGCCGTGTGCGCGTCTTGGTCAGCTCAGCCGGAATCACCCACACAGCCCCGTCCAGGTCGAAGTGCTCCCACTTCGCCCGCCGCGTTTCGCCAACCCGCGTACCGTGGCAAAGCATCAACAGCGCCAACAGGCAAGGCCCTGGCGACTTCGGCAGACGCTGCGCCAGCAGATCCATGAGCCCGCCAACGTCACGCGGAAACAACCGCGATACCTTTGGCTTCAAACGACCCAAACCAAAATCCGTAAACCTGACATCAGCCAGCGGATTGACGGCCAGCAGACCCAGTCGCTTACTCGTGCGAAACGCCGCGTTTAATACCCGATAGGCATTGCACACCGTCGCCGGAGCCAGTAGCGCTTGCATCGGTTGAATCAACAGCCGGTCAAGCGTGGCCGTCGTCAATTGATCCAACGGCAACCCCCACAGACGCGGCAACAGCCAGTTCTTTGCCAGTGAGCGGCAACTGGCCTTGCGTGCCTTCGATACCGTCGACAGGTTCAAATGCCGCTCCAGATACCACGTCACCACGTCACCCACCGTATACAGCGCGCGCAGCGTGGCGCCTGGATCAACGCCACCGGCCAGCAGTGGTGCCGACCGCCGCGCCGCCAATTCCTTGCAGCCACAATGCGGCCAGTCAGCCGCCTTCTGCCATTTGCCAGCGCGCACCGTGTACCACGCACCCCGGCGCCGATCCTTGAGAAAACGAAAGCGCATGTCCGGGTAACGCTTGTCCCGAAGGTCGCGAACGGCTTTGTCTGTTGCTTCGGCTCTAATCGCCGCATCGCTGAACTCGATATATCGCGTTTCACCCATCGCACACCTCGGTAATGAATGACCACAGGCCCGGTTGAGCCACTGGCAGACCTCGGTTACTCATAGCGTCCTCCAGGTATTGCACGCGAGAACGCGAAACACAGGAGGACGCAGGCCTCCCCGGCAGGCGCCGAATGCACTTGCCCACAGGCTGCGCCCGTGGACAACTGCAAGCCCTCGACCCCGCAAGCGGGGCCCCACTCGGGCCGAAAGATCAAAGTCAACGATTTCCAATCGTCCAGACAGAGCAAAAGCCAGAGCGAAGCGATTGCATTGAACCCCTTGGGGGGTTTGGGGGGCTCTTCTCTTCTCTTCTCTTCTCTTCTCTTCTCTGATCCGCATTTCGTCCACTCTCAATCCGGACTCTTCCGCGCCGCTCGCTTACGCTGTGCATCGACCGCACGACGCTTGGAACAGGCGCCGTTATGGACTTCAAAGCCTGGTATGGTCAGATTCAGGCCGTCGTTTTCCAGCCATCCAACTGTAACCATGGCCTCGGCAAAACCAGACCATGCAGCAAGCTCATCAAGCGTGTCCAACGTGTAACCAGACAGCGTTCCATCACTTGAGTGGAAATCGAAAAGACTCCAAACGGACAAAAGTCCACCTACTATCCTAAATCTGTCGGCTTTCAATGCGGACGCCATGCGGACAACTTTCGGATTCGACGGTAAGTTAGTACGCATCTTGATCCAGTCACCCGCCATGGCTTATCCCTCGAAGCAGGCCTTGGCCGTGCAAGATGAAAGTGCTATGCGGATTCGCCGACGACAACAGAAGGTCGCCATCGGCGAGCCAGACGGTGAAACCAGTGCGATACCCCGGCTTGTCGCCCAATGCGGGGAAACGGGAGATTTTGCTGGCGGGCGCGGGAGTTGCCGCAGTTGGCCCGCTGGGGGCCTTTATCTCGTCGTGAAGAGTCATCGAACAGCCCTCGAAATTGTCGAAGGCCGGAAAAGGCACGACACTCAGCGTGCTAACCACCACTGGCGGAGGTGATTGGCACAGCCGGACGCGTCCACGTCCGGCTTTTTTATGCGTTGGTGGTTGTGCCCCGGCTCTTGTCGATTTGCTCTCGCACCCAGGCATTAACCTCATGCTCTAACCATCCTACTGCGCCGCCACGGCCAAGCTGCACCTGTTGCGGGAATGTTTGGTTCAAGGCGTATTTGTAGATTGATGCGCGGGCCAGTCCTGTTCGGTTCATAACGTCATCTATACGCATAACCCGCAGATTGTCAGTCATTGACCTGGCCTCCTGCATGGCTTGCCTTCAGGCGCCGCTTGCGTGGGGTGGGATTGGGTTGGCGGGACATAAGCCGTGTCCTGAGCCATGCGTCAACCTCTTGGTCAAGCCAGGCCACAGAAACACTTTCACCAAGTCTGATGGGTTTCGGGAAAGTGCCTCTTTGCACGGATTGATAAATTGCGCTTGAGCGCAGTCCGACGCGATCCATAACGTCGCGCAGGCGCAGTAAACAAATAGGGTGGATGTCGGGGGATGTGGAATCCATGTTCGCTCCTCGCGAATTAAGGGCGCCTGAGTCAGTGGGCGCCATGGATTCCAATACTATTGCTCGTTTTGAGGCTCGTGTTGCGCGTAATTATCGATCAAGTATTTACGCGTAAATGCGCCGGGCTCATCAGTAATCTCGCCCGACGTAATCATTAGGTCCCGGTGGTCACGGAGCATTTGAAGCAAACTTCGTTCGAATTCGTCCAGGCGAGTAGATTCATCCCTCAACCGCCGGGCGCCATTCGAGTGAGTAACCTTTGACTTCCACGGTTCCGTGGAAGCCAAGCGCTCGCACGCCCGCGTAATCGAAAACCCCTGTACTTGGAGTTCTTCGATACTCAGCACCAACAAAATACGAGTGTGTTGATCCCAGTGTTTATCCCTGCCACGGCACTCGGGAACGGCCAACTGGAAGCCCGGCAGGTCTAGTGCCAGGCTCCAAACCAGCGGGCCGATGTCATGAGACCTAAGAACGTGCTCCTCCATTAGCAGGCCCATTCGTCGCTCTAACTCTGATACATGCGCCTTACTCCATGCCTCACGCTGCTCGGGTGTATACAGCTGCGGCAGTGGTGCCAACTTGATAGGCTTGGCCAAGTCGCCGCTGTATTGTCGGCTCACGCTTCCATCCGCCCAAATGCGCCTTGAATAACATTCACCGCTGGTGGAGTTGTGGCGAACTTTGCCCAGGCTTGCATCAACTCGCGGCGTTTCTCCAATAGGTTGCTGCGACTGTAAGCGGCCTCGATTTTGTCGCGCTCATCATGGGCGAGCGCCAGCTCACAGACTTCTCGCGGATAGTGCGTGCACTCGCTCGCCCAGGTGCGAAAGGTGGCCCGGAATCCATGTGTTGTTATGTCTGGCAGCTCCATCGCCCGCAGTAGTGATAAGAACGCAACACGGCCCATCACGCCGGACTTTCCAGTGCCGGGAAACAGATACGGGCTGCCAACAGTGCGGGGGATTGCTCGTAGCAATTCAACGGCTTGCTGTGGCAATGGGATGGCGAACGCCTGCCGGGTTTTCATGCGCTCGGCTGGAAGATTCCAGGTGGCTGACTCTAAATCGAATTCGTCCCACGTCGCCAGGCGAACCATGCCAGCCCGTGCGGCGGTCAGGATCACTAGTTGCAGTGCGTGAGAATCACGGTCATTGGCTTGGGCCAGCCTGCTCATGAATGCTGGAAGGTCACGCCAGAGCATTGCTGGATGATTGGTCGATTGCGTAGCCCGTTTCTTGTCTGCCCGACTTAGCAGGTTGTCCAGATGGCCACGCCAGCGTGCAGGGTTCTCGCCAGATCGAAGGCTTAGCGCTTTGGCGGAATCCAGCACGCTTTCTATCTGGCTCCTAACCTCGCTCGCTGTCCGGGGCTTCTCGCTCCAGATCGGCTGCAAAACACGCAACACATGATCGGTTTGAACCTGTCCGGGCGGCAATTCACCCATGACTGGATAGACGTAACGCTCCAGCTTGGAAAGCCAGCCTTTGCGCCAGCCATCGGTCACATGCAGGCAGTGGGATCGGTGGTAATCCAACGCCAGCGATTTGAAAGTGACGGACTTTGCTTTATCAGCCAGCCGTTGGTCTCTCTGCCGCTGCTGTTCTGCCTTGCGCTCATCCAGTGGGTCACGGCCCTGCATGATCAACGACCTCGCCTCCGTGGCGGCCAGTCTTGCTGCTTTAAGCTTTACGGTGGGGAATGGTCCCAAGCCCATGTCACGTCGTTTGCCGCTGAGCTGATAACGCAGAAGCCAGGACTTGCTACCGATAGTGCTGATTACAAGGTAAAGCCCGTCGCTGTCCAGATACCGGCCTGGCTCGCTCAAATGCACGACTTGCTTGGGGTTCAATCGGCTCATGCTATTTCCTCGTCGACTGATCCAACCCCACACGCAGCCCCACACATTTTCGTGGGATCAGGTAGATATGGGTGGGATGCTGTAGACAAGATAATACCCGGTAAGACCCGGAATCACTAGGTGTTGTGGGATGCTGTGGACAATTACGGAAAAGAAAAAGCCCGCCGTCGCTGCGGGCTTTTTCATGCCTGAAATATAGCCATGAATGCACACAACCCCTGTGGGAGCGGGCTTGCTCGCGAAGGCGGTGTGTCATCCAAATCATATGTCGACTGACACGGCCTCTTCGCGAGCAAGCCCGCTCCCACAAGGGGCAGTGGATCAGATCGAGGGGGCATTCCAGCGTGCAAGCACGGCTGGCAAATCGGTCAGGCTACGGATTTCTGCATCCGGCAGACGATCCGCTTCCCAGGCTTTGCCCGCCGGGTTAAACCAGATCGCCCGTAACCCCGCCTGTTGTGCGCCGGCAATGTCATCACCCGGATGATCGCCGATGTGCACGGCGGTTTCGGCGGTGGCGCCACCGCGTTGCAGAGCCTCATGAAAAAGCCGCGCATCCGGTTTGGCGATGCCGATGTCTTCCGCGCACAACGCAAACTTGAAGTAATCCGCCAGACCCAAACGGCGCACGTCGGCATTGCCGTTGGTGACCACGCCAAGTGCATAGTGATTTGCGAGAATCTCCAGCACCGGCTCGACTTCAGGGAACACTTCAATCTGATGCCGCGCATGCAGAAACACTTCAAAACCCTTGTCTGCCAGGTCGGTGGCTTCGCCATGGGCGTAGCCGGCGTCTTCCATCGCATGAAACAACACCCGCCGACGCAACGCGCTGATGCGATGTTTCAGCCCCGGTTCATTGGTCAGCACACGCTCACGAATCGCCCACAAATGCTCGACCGGCACCGCGCCCAGATTCGGCGCATGTTCGCTCAGCCATTCGCGCAATACCGCTTCGGCGCTGACGATCACTGGCGCGGTATCCCACAGGGTGTCGTCGAGGTCGAAGGTGATCAACTGGATGCTCATGAATCGTCGCCTTTCATGCGTTTGGCCCGTGGATGGGCGCTGTCGTAGACCGCCGCCAGGTGCTGGAAGTCCAGGTGGGTGTAGATCTGCGTGGTCTTGATGTCGGAGTGGCCGAGCAATTCCTGCACCGCGCGCAGATCCTGCGAGGATTCGAGCAAATGGCTGGCGAAGGAGTGCCGCAGCATGTGCGGGTGCAGGTTCTGCCCGAGCTCGCGTTCGCCGGCCAATTTGACCCGTACCTGAATCGCTCGCGGGCCAAGGCGTCGACCTTGCTGGCTGACGAACACGGCGTCGTCCGCCGGGTTGGTCATCGCGCGCAATGGCAGCCATTGTTCGATGGCTTCGCGGGCCTTTTTTCCTACCGGCAGCAGACGGGTTTTGCTGCCCTTGCCGAGCACTTGAACCATGCCATCGGCCAGATCAAGTTGATCAAGATTAAGCCCGGTCAGCTCGGAGAGGCGCAGACCGGAGGAGTAGAACAACTCCAGAATCGCCTGATCCCGACGCGCGAGAAAATCATCCTCGACCGCACCTTCCAGCAGTTGCAGCGCACGGTCAGTGTCGAGGGTTTTCGGCAGGCGGCGCTCGCCTTTTGGTGGCGCCAGACCGGTCGCCGGATCATGGTCGCAAAGGCCTTCGCGATTCAGATAGTGATAGAGCCCGCGCACCGCCGAAAGCAACCGGGCGAGGCTGCGCGAGGACTGGCCTTGCGCGTGCAGACGAGCGATCAGGCTGCGCAGGCGCTGAATATCGAGCGCGGCCCAACTGCCGATGTTCTGTTTGATGCACCAGCCGAGTACTTTATCGAGGTCGCGGCGGTAGGCCGAGAGCGTGTGCGGCGACACCTGTCGCTCACTGCGCAGGTGTTCGCAGTAAGCGTCCAGTTGTCGTTCCATGCTCAGCGTACCGAGCGCAGGGAGCTGTTGACCCGTGGCAACACGCGACCCATGACTTCGGCGATGTAGCTGAGGAACAGCGTTCCGACCGAACTCTTGTAGTGCTGCGGATCACGGCTGGCAATTGCCAGAATGCCGTGGATGCCTTGATGGCTGACCGCGACGACGGCGGTGGAGCCGATCTGCTTGCGCTGTTCTTCGCCGAAGAGGAAGTCCAGCTCATGTTCGCGCAGGCTGCCGCTGACGCTTTTGCCTTCGGTGAGCAAGCCGCCGATGGCGACTTGCGCGTCGGCGTGGGTGACCCAACGGCCAACCGGTGCCGGGTTGTCGCCGAGCAAAATCAGGCTGACAAAAGGCACTTGGAAATCCTGACGCAGACTGTCTTCGACGCTGATCACCACGTCTTCCAGGCTGCTGGCATCCATCAAGGAAAGAATCAGGCGACGGGTTTTGTCGAACAGGCGATCGTTGTCGCGGGCGACGTCCATCAACTGCGAGAGGCGGTGGCGCATCTCGATGTTGCGATCACGGAGGATGGTCATCTGCCGCTCGACCAGCGAAACGGTGTCGCCGCGCTGGTGCGGAATGCGCAGGGCGGGCAGCAGTTCTTCGTGCTCGACGAAGAAGTCCGGATGCGCCTCAAGGTACGCAGCAACCGCTGCCGCCTCCAGGCTCTCGGACGCTGATTCGTCGGACTGTCGGGCGGGTACCTGAGGCTTATCGGTCATGTTTTTTGCTCACTCAAAGACGCACTTGTCCTTCGTATACACGCACTGCCGGACCGGTCATCAGCACCGGTTGGCCAGGGCCTGCCCATTCAATGGACAGACGCCCGCCGGGCAGGTCGATCAACAGCGGCGAATCCATCCACCCCTGACTGATGGCCGCAACCGCCGCCGCACATGCGCCGGTACCGCAGGCCTGGGTTTCCCCGGCGCCACGTTCCCACACACGCAGTTGCGCGCGGTTGCGGTCGATGACCTGGAGAAAACCGACGTTCACGCGCGCGGGGAAGCGCGGGTGATGTTCGATTTTCGGCCCCAGTTCATGCACTGGCGCGTTGTTGATGTCCTGCACGCGCAGTACCGCGTGAGGGTTGCCCATCGACACAGCGGCCAGTTCGACCGTGGTGCCATCGACTTCCAGTTGATAGCTGATGGCTTGCGCCGGTGCGTCGAACGGAATGTCCGCCGGCACCAGGCGCGGGGCGCCCATGTTCACGCCAATCTGGCCGTCGTTACGCACGTCCAGTTCGATGATGCCGCCCTTGGTCTCGACGCGAATCTGCCGCTTGGCGGTCAGACGCTTGTCGAGCACGAAGCGCGCAAAGCAGCGCGCACCGTTGCCGCACTGCTCAACTTCCGAGCCGTCGGAGTTGAAGATCCGATAACGGAAATCCACGTCCGGATTGCTCGGCGCTTCGACGATCAGCAATTGGTCGAAACCAATGCCAGTGTGGCGGTCGCCCCATTGCTTGGCGTGCTTTGGCTGAATATGCGCGTGCTGGCTGACCAGGTCGAGAACCATGAAGTCATTGCCCAAGCCGTGCATTTTAGTAAAACGCAGCAGCATGGGTTACTCCGGCAGCAGGCTTTCGCCGGCAAACAGCTCGGCCACGGTCTCGCGGCGACGCACTTCAAAAGCCTGATCACCGTCTACCAACACTTCAGCGGCACGGCCACGGGTGTTGTAGTTGGAGCTCATCACAAAACCGTAGGCACCGGCCGAATGCACGGCCAGCAGATCGCCTTCGGCCAGAGCCAATTCGCGATCCTTGGCGAGGAAGTCGCCGGTTTCGCAGATCGGGCCGACGATGTCGTATTTGCGCGCAGCAGTATCACGCGGTTTGACCGCGGTAACGTCCATCCACGCCTGATACAGCGCCGGGCGGATCAGGTCGTTCATCGCCGCGTCGACGATGGCGAAGTCTTTGTGTTCAGTGTGCTTGAGGTACTCGACCTGAGTCAGCAGCACGCCGGCGTTGGCAACGATGTAGCGGCCCGGCTCGAACACCAGCGCCAGATCACGACCGTTAAGACGCTCGCGTACGGCTTTGATGTAGTCGGCAGCCAATGGCGGCTCTTCATCGCGATAACGCACGCCCAAACCACCACCGAGATCGATGTGGCGCAGGTGAATGCCGCAATCGCCGAGACGATCAACCAGATCCAGCAGACGGTCGAGCGCATCGAGGAACGGTGGCAGCGTGGTCAGTTGCGAACCGATGTGGCAGTCGACACCGACCACTTCGAGGTTCGGCAGATGCGCGGCGCGTACGTACACGTCTTCGGCGTCGGCAATGGCGATGCCAAACTTGTTCTCTTTGAGACCGGTGGAAATGTACGGGTGGGTGCCGGCATCGACGTCCGGGTTCACACGCAACGAAACCGGTGCGCGAACGCCCAGCTCGGCAGCCACGACTTGCAGGCGCTCGAGCTCGTCGGTGGATTCGACGTTGAAGCAGTGCACGCCGACTTCGAGGGCGCGACGCATGTCATCACGGGTCTTGCCGACGCCGGAGAAGACGATCTTGTCAGCGCTGCCGCCAGCGGCGAGGACGCGTTCCAACTCGCCCCGGGAAACGATGTCAAAACCGGCACCGAGACGGGCCAGGACATTCAGAACGCCGAGGTTGGAGTTGGCTTTGACCGCAAAGCAGACCAGGTGCGGCATGCCGGCCAGCGCATCGGCGTAAGCCAGATACTGCGCTTCGATGTGCGCGCGCGAGTAAACGTAGGTAGGGGTGCCGAAGCGGTCGGCGATGGCGGACAGCGCCACACCCTCCGCAAACAGCTCCCCGCCACGGTAGTTAAAAGCGTCCATGGCGATCCCTTAATAAACGTCGTGCTTGTGTGCTTTGGAAGCCGGTTGTTTTTGCGACGATTTGGCTTGCTCGGCCGGATCCTGAGTGTCATCGGGCAGGTACAGCGGGCCTTTTTGACCGCAGGCCGAAACAAGGCAGGCAACCGCGACGAGCGCAGCAAGGGAAGAGATCAGGCGCTTCATGGCGAAATCCTTGAAAATGCGTTAATTGCGCCGGAGTATACCGGCCACCCGGCAGCTTGCCTATGTGATGGCCTTCCCGTCCGGCGGGGCTTGCCCAAAGCAGCCCGGATCGCCGCAATCCCCTGTAGGAGCAGAGCTTGCTCGCGAAAGCGTTGTATCAGTCAGCATCATTGTTGAATGATTGACCGCTTTCGCGAGCAAGCTTTGCTCCTACAAAGGGTGGTGAGGGTGCTTGGTCGTTAATCTTTGCAATCGGCCGGAAGCGTCCGTATCTTTCGGCGCTTGAGCCTGATCAGAACATTTTTTGAGGTTGCCGCAATGAGTTTGTCCGAAGCCCGTTTCCACGATCTGGTCGATGAAACCCAGGAAAAACTGGAAGACATCTTTGATGAAAGCGACCTGGATATCGACATGGAGAACTCTGCCGGTGTGCTCACCGTCAAGTTCGAAAACGGCTCGCAGCTGATCTTCAGCCGTCAGGAGCCGCTGCGTCAGCTATGGCTGGCGGCCGTGTCCGGTGGTTTCCACTTTGACTACGACGAAGAAAGCGAGCGCTGGATGTGCGACAAGAGCGAAGAGCAACTGGGCGAAATGCTCGAGCGCATCGTCAAGCAGCAGGCCGGCGCCGATTTCGATTTCGAAGGTCTGTGATTCCGTGACTGATACCGCTCCCGTTCGTCCGCCGAAGCCGCTTTACAGCAATGTCAGCGCGGCCGTGCCTTCGCCGTGCAGCGGGGTTTGTCGGCTGGACGAGCAGAAGGTTTGTCTGGGCTGCTTTCGGCATGTTGAAGACATTCGCGAATGGCGCTCGGCAGACGATCAGCGCCGGCGGGTCATCTGCGCCCAGGCTGCTGCCCGCCAAAATTCTGTTTGATACCCCATTGTGGCGAGGGGATTTATCCCCGTTGGGTCGCATGGCGGCCCCAAAGTCTTTACGACTGCTGCGCAGCCGAACGGGGATAAATCCCCTCGCCACAAAGGTTCCCGGATGGTTAAGTGGGGGCTGGGGCAGGGTGGCTTGTATATTTTTTGAGCTGTGATAGTGTCCGCAGACGCCTCAAACCACCGAGGCACGGTGAAAACCCCGTCTTTTTTGGCGGGGTTTTGCTTTTTATGTGCAGAAGAAAGGAGTCTGCCCGGATCATGACCGCACCTTCCATCACCCTTACCCGTCTGGACGTGCAACGTCTGGAGCGCTTGATCGACAACCTGAACGAGAAAGATCAGGCTGCGCCGGGCGTGATTGCGCTGCAAACCGAACTGGATCGCGCCGACACCGTGGTCGGCCACGATGAAGTGCCCGCCGATGTCGTGACCATGAATTCCCGCGTGCATTGCCGCGAAGAAGGCAGTGGCAAGGATTACCACCTGACGCTGGTCTATCCCAAAGATGCCAACGCTGACGAAGGCAAGATCTCCATTCTGGCGCCGGTCGGCAGTGCGCTGCTGGGCCTGAAAGTCGGTCAGCACATCGATTGGCCGGCACCGGGTGGCAAGACTCTCAAGCTGACCTTGCTCGAAGTCGAATCGCAACCGGCCAACGGTGGCGCGTTCCCCGAGTAATCCTGCCTCAGACCTGTTCGAGCGCCTCGTTCAGTGCGCGCTCCAGGTCAGCCTTGTAGCGCAGATACAAATTGCTTGAACTCTGCCCGTCACCGAGCAGGCCCGAAAGGTCGAGGTCGGTGATGTAGCAGCGGTAGCGCTCGGTCTCGCGACGCTGCTCGACGATCTCCCGGGCGACCACGCTGAACAGCTGGTCGCCATGTTCCAGCTCGCTGAATTCCCGTTGATTGCAATACAAAGTGACCTGCACTTCACCCGGTGCGGCTTTGCCGACGATCGCCTGCACGTCGTAGAACGGTTTGTTGACTGGCGTCTGCGGCGCGGGCCGTGCTTCGACCCGTCGCGCGCGCCCGGGGCCCGAAGGCAATAACTGGTAATACAAAGTTTCGAGGGCAGCGTCTGGGCCTGCGTCCATCGGCAGCACGGCTTCGCGGCGGAACAGGATCGATTGCAGAAAGCGCTGCAATGGCACCAGCAGACTTTGCTCGTCGTGATACGGCAAACGCTGCAGCCACAGCGCATTGAATTCATCCAGCGCGTACAACTCTGCCTGTTGCTCAGTGATCCGGTAGAACACCTGAATGCATTCCGGCTGGCCCATCGGCAGGATCAAGGCGAGGTCGTGCTCCTCCAGCGCCATCGGATCCAGATGCAGCGGGCTATAACGCGGCTGTTCTTCGCCGAGGTAATCGAGCAACGCCGGCAGCGTGGCGAGGGCGACGTGGTTGACCTGGCCCGGCACCAATTCCAAAACGTGATAGTGCTGCTGCACCTGAATCAGGTAACGATGATTCAGGCCGCTGAGCAGCAGGTTCTGCGCGGTGTCGACGATCTCTTCGACGCGGCGGGCAATGAACTGTGCGCGGTTATGACAGAAGCAGCGCACCTTCAATTTCGGTTGCTGCGGCCCGCGCGGCAGGTTGTTGAGATAGTCGCGCAGGCAGTCGAGCAAGGCGTGTGGGCCGTCGAAACGGTTGACCAGCACTTCGTTCCAGCTGTTGAGCGTGACCTGATCCAGGGTCAGCACCAGATTCTCGCGCACGCCGGCGTAGCTCAGCGAGTCGGTGCGTTCGGTGGTCATCAGGATGTTGAGGTCGCGGTGATGCTTGAGCGGGTCGATGCCGACATTGACCAGCATCAGCACTTCGCTGGGCACCGCGGCGCGTAGCAACGGGATTTCGTCGACAGTGGGCAAGGGCAGGGCGATGCACTGTTGCAGGCTGCCAAGCAGGTTGAACAGCTCGAACTCGCTCATGTCACTGGTGCCGGGGTGCAGCGCCAGGCGCGTGCTGCTGTCGATCACGCCGTTGCGATGACTCCAGGTCAGCAGTTCAAGCAGCTCGCGGCTGCGTTTGATCGGCGCGAAATGCTCCCATTCCTGCGCGGTAAGGCTGCCGTTGTACAGGCCCCATTGAGTTTGGCCCGGCTCCTTTTTGTTGCGCGATTGCACCAGCGTCAGGGTGTCTTCGGCCAGATCCGGGGCGATGCCGGGGTTGATGAACTCGACCTTGTCGGCCTTGCGTTCAAACGCCGCGTACAACCGTCGGCCGAGCACATTGAGGTCACGCTTGTTGATCAGGCTGACGGTTTGCTCGGTGCGGGCGAATTGGGTCAGGAAGCGATAGCTGTAATTCAGCTCGCTGACCAGTGCGCGGCGTTCGGCGCTGACCTGGCGGACTTTCCACTGGCTGCGGCTATCGAGCAGCGCCAGCTGCCGCTGATCCCAATGCCATTCGCTGGCCAGACGTTCGAGCAGCGAGCGCTGCCAGCTCTGCGTGCGGCTGTTGCCGGTGAGCTTGCGATTGACCTTCAAGTACAGCGCGCGCCGCACCAGTTCCAGACGCTCCGGCTCATTGCGCGCCTTGAGGTATTCCTCGATGCGCCGGTACACGACCATGTACGGATCCAGTTCATCCAGATCCAGTTGATTGGCGAACACGGCTTTTTTGAAGCGCAGGCTCAGGCACTGCACTTTCGGATGCTCGCTGGCGTAGACCTCGGTCAGCAGCAGTTTGAGCACCGATTTGTACGGCGACTCGATGCCTTTGAACAACTGCCACAACCCGGCACCAATGAATTCCCCCGGCGGAATCGTCGCCAGATGGCCGAGGTCGAGGGTTTCGTCAGCGCGAATAAAGCGCTTCGACAGCAGGGTGTGGGTGTAAACGTCGTAGGCGGTTTCTTCGTAAACCGGCACCAGCCACCAGATCGGCGTGCGCCCGGCCAGCCAGATCGCCGTGCGATAAAACTCGTCCAGCAGCAGGTAGTGCTGGGTGGTGCCACAGTTTTCCGAGCTGAGCTGATTGTCGCGTTCACCTTTGACGAAGCGCACCGGGTCGATCAGGAAAAAATGCGCCTCGGCGCCTTGGCTCGCGGCCCAGGCTTCGAGCAACTGGCATTTCTTGCTCAGCTCACTGAGTTCGCTTTCGCTCAGATCCGGCGCGTGGCAGACCCACACGTCCATGTCACTTTGATCGGCCTGCGCCAGCGTGCCGAGGCTGCCCATCAGGAACAGGCCGTGAATTGGTCGCGGCGGGTTGCTGCCGTGGCGCGGCTTATAAGAAAACGAGCGAGTCAGGCGTTGGGCTTCAGCGAGCACATTGGCGTCCGGCTCGTAATTCGACAGGCCGGCCGGCGCACTGCCCGAGACGTAACCCGGCAGCAGCGGATGATTGACGTGGAAGAACAGCGGCAACAGCGTCAGCACGCTCTGTTGGCGTGGCGACAACCCTTCGAGGGCACGGCCGAGGCGGCCTTCATTGAGTTTGAGAAACCGCGCGCGCAGCTGGCTGAGAACCTTGCGGTCAATTCCCTCGTCCAGGTCGGGGCGGATTTCGTGGGTGCGCGTCATGTCAGCTCAAACCGGCTCGCAGGCTCGGACGTAGAGGGTCTCGGAATGTCAGGCAGTTTAGCCTTAGGGTAGCGGGACTTTTAAGCTGAATTTGTTTTTTGACGTCAGATTTCTACCGTTTCGCCCGCACAGGCCCGCGGAAATCCCGTGGCAGGAGTTTCCGTGGGCGAAGTCGGGGGGAATCAGGCGGTTTCTTGCTCTCTCAGAATGGTCAGCACGGTTTGCACATTTTGCGCAGCATCGCGACCGAGGCTGGTCAGATAACCGCCATCGGGCTGATCCGTCAGGTCTTTTTCAAAGAGGCGTTTGGCGGCAGAGATATGTTTCGGGGCAGCGGTCTGATGAATTTTCAAACCTTCCTGGGAACTGTCCAGGGGAAAGAGTGCGAGGACTTCCAGTTCGGCAACCAACTCAGGGGTAAGCGACATAAGGACTCCAGACTTTCTAGGAATTAGACGACAGCGCCCCTAAGGTGAACCCGCTTTTGCGGCATGTCCAGTGCTCAGATCAGGGATTTTGTCGTGAGGCGGATTCCAGTGTAGTCCCCATAAAAAAGATCGCAGCCTTCGGCAGCTCCTACAGGGGATTTGTGTAGGAGCTGCCGAAGGCTGCGATCTTTTGATCTCAGGCTTTTTCTGGTGGCAACTCAGGGAGTGCACGCAGGGCCGCTTCGTACCATTCATTATCAAATGCGCGGTCTTCATCGAGCATCGCGTCAATCTCGTAGGCCAGCACGTGGGCCATCAGATTGAGGATTTCTTCGCGCTCGACGCCGACCAGGGTCAGTTTGTTGAACGTCGCTTTGGCGGCCGGCGGGTTGTCGCTTTCGATCTGGTTTTCGATGGCTTCGATCAACGTCGCTTCGGTGAACTCTTCTTCGTCGTTGTCATTGTCGATGTCTGTCGGCTCGCTCATGGCAGGCTCCTCAAGGAAAGGCGCCAGTTTACCCGCATTCAGCGGCGTGATGCTGCTGGCGGGATTGGCCTGAGCGATCTATAAACAGGCACTGCCCACCCCGCACGGCCTGGAGGCTATGTGATGCTCAAGCTCTACGGATTCTCAGTCAGCAACTACTACAACATGGTCAAACTGGCGCTGCTGGAAAAAGGCCTGCCGTTCGAAGAGGTCACCTTCTACCCGACACCGACCCCGGAATCACTGGCCATCAGCCCGCGCGGCAAAGTCCCGGTGCTGGGCGTGGACGCCGGTTTCATCAACGAAACCGCGATCATCCTCGAATACCTGGAGCAAACCCAAAAAGGCACGCCGCTGCTGCCGAGCGATCCGTTCGAACGTGCGCAAGTGCTGGCGATTGCCAAGGAAATCGAGCTGTACATCGAGTTGCCGGGCCGCGCCTGTTACGGCGAAGCGTTCTTCGGCATGACCTTGCCGGACGCGATCAAGGAAAAGACCAAGTCTGAATTGCTATTGGGTTTTGCCGCACTGGGCCGTCATGGCAAATTCGCCCCGTACGTGGCGGGCGACAGTCTGAGCATTGCCGATTTGTACTTCCTCTACAGCGTGCCGCTGGCCTGTGCGGTCGGGCATAAACTGTTCGGGATCGATTTGCTGGCGGAGATGCCGCAGGCGAAGGCGCTGCTGGAGCGGCTTGAGCAGAATCCGCATGTGCAGAAGATTGCGGCGGACAAAGAAGCGGCGATGCCAGCGTTTTTGGCGATGATCGCTGCCAAGAAGTAGGAGTTTATTGTTCTGAAGTCAGTCTTCGCGGGCAAGCCTTGCTCCTACAAGTTCACACCGAACCCGTAGGAGCAAAGCTTGCTCGCGAATCTTTTAGCGGCTGGCGATCAGCGCCTGACCGCGAATTACAGCAGCCTTGACCTGCGCCGGCGCAGTCCCGCCAATATGGTCACGGGCATTCACCGAGCCTTCCAGGGTCAGCACGGCAAACACATCCTGCTCGATCTGATCGCTGAACTGACGCAGTTCTTCCAGGCTCATCTCGGCCAGGTCCTTGCCCGTGTCCACGCCGTATTTCACCGCGTGGCCAACGATCTCGTGGCAATCACGGAACGGCAGGCCACGACGCACCAGATAATCCGCCAGGTCGGTCGCGGTGGAGAAACCACGCAGCGCCGCTTCACGCATGATCGCGTGCTTCGGTTTGATCGCCGGGATCATGTCGGCAAAAGCCCGCAGCGAGTCGCGCAGGGTGTCGGCGGCGTCGAACAGCGGCTCTTTGTCTTCCTGGTTGTCTTTGTTGTAGGCCAGCGGCTGGCCTTTCATCAAGGTCAGCAGGCCCATCAAGGCACCGAACACACGGCCGGTCTTGCCGCGCACCAGTTCTGGCACGTCAGGGTTTTTCTTTTGCGGCATGATCGAGCTGCCGGTGCAGAAACGATCCGGCAGATCGATGAACTGGAACTGCGCGCTGGTCCAGAGCACCAGCTCTTCGGAGAAACGCGACAAGTGCATCATCGCGATGCTCGCGGCCGAGCAGAATTCGATGGCGAAGTCGCGATCGGAAACGTTGTCCAGCGAGTTGCCGCCGACGGCGTCGAAACCGAGCAGTTGTGCGGTGTATTCGCGGTCGATCGGGTAGGTGGTGCCTGCCAGCGCAGCGCTGCCCAGCGGCATGCGGTTGGTGCGCTTGCGGCAGTCGACCAGACGCTCGTAATCGCGGCTGAGCATTTCGAACCAGGCCAGCATGTGGTGCCCGAAGGTCACTGGCTGCGCGGTCTGCAGGTGAGTGAAGCCCGGCATGATGCTGGCGGCTTCGCGCTCTGCTTGCTCCAGCAGGCCTTTTTGCAGGCGGGTGATTTCGGCGAGGATCAGGTCGATCTCGTCACGCAGCCACAGGCGGATGTCGGTGGCGACCTGGTCGTTACGGCTACGACCGGTGTGCAATTTTTTACCGGTGACACCGATGCGATCGGTCAGGCGTGCTTCGATGTTCATGTGCACGTCTTCGAGGTCGATGCGCCAGTCGAACTGGCCGGCTTCGATTTCGCCCTGAATGGTGTTCAGGCCGTCGATGATGCTGTCGCGCTCGGCATCGGTCAGCACGCCGACCTTGGCCAGCATGGTGGCGTGGGCGATCGAGCCCATGATGTCGTGGCGATACAGGCGCTGGTCGAAAGTGACGGAG
>NZ_JBIVJB010000045.1:0-22829 GCF_044750025.1 Pseudomonas sp. NPDC088885
CCATGATCGAGCCGCCGCGCGACACGATGCCGGTCAGGCGTTTGGCGGTCATCGGCACGTAACGCAGCAGCACGCCGGCGTGGATGGTGAAATAGTCGACGCCCTGCTCGGCCTGCTCGATCAGCGTGTCGCGGAACAGCTCCCAGGTCAGGTCTTCGGCGACGCCATTGACTTTTTCCAGCGCCTGATAAATCGGCACGGTGCCAATCGGCACTGGCGAGTTGCGGATGATCCACTCGCGGGTTTCGTGAATGTGTTTACCGGTGGACAAGTCCATCACGGTGTCCGAACCCCAGCGAATGCCCCAGGTCAGTTTCGCCACTTCTTCTTCGATCGAAGAACCCAGCGCGCTGTTGCCGATGTTGCCGTTGATCTTCACCAGGAAGTTACGGCCGATGATCATCGGTTCCAGTTCGACGTGGTTGATGTTGGCCGGAATGATTGCGCGGCCACGGGCGATTTCTTCGCGGACGAATTCGGCAGTGATTTCTTTCGGGATACTCGCGCCGAAACTGTGCCCGGCGTGTTGTTGCGTCAACAGGCCGGCAGCGCGGGCCTCTTGCAGTTTCATGTTTTCGCGGATGGCGACGTATTCCATCTCGGCGGTGATGATGCCTTTACGGGCGTAGTGCATCTGGCTGACGTTGGCCCCGGCCTTGGCGCGGCGCGGGTTGTTGACGTGGGCGAAACGCAGTTTGGTCAGCTCGGCATCGGCCAGACGTTGTTGGCCAAAGTTCGAACTCAGACCTGGCAGGCGCTCGGTGTCGCCACGGTCGTCGATCCACGCCGAACGCACATCGCCCAGACCTTTGCGCACATCGATCACTACGTTCGGATCGGTGTACGGGCCGGAGGTGTCGTAAACGGTGACCGGTGCGTTGATTTCACCGCCGAAATCGGTCGGTGTCACGTCGAGGCTGATTTCGCGCATCGGCACGCGGATGTCCGGGCGCGAGCCCTGAACGTAGACTTTTTGCGAACGGGTGAACGGCTTGACCGATTGCTCGTCGACCTTGGCCGAGTCACTCAGGTTGATCGCGTTTTTTGATTTTGTAGTCATCACGGGCTCTCCAGACAGCATCCAGGCAGTGGATTGTCGGAGCAGAACCTGAAAGGCACGGACGCACCAGGACTGGTGCTGTGCATCGTCGTCGAGCGTTCGAATGTCGAACAATTTCCCGGACGAAGCACAAGAGGACTCGCCGGGTGACGAGAAATCTTGTTCCCTACGCAGGCGCTAACCTGATCAGGTTCAACGGGATCCGAAATTATTCGATCTCAGCCTCATAGCAAGGCACCCCGACAAGAACCCGGCCAGTCTAGACACAACTGGCAAAGAACGCCAACACCGCGGCATACACCATGATGAATGGCGCAAATACAGGGGCTTGGCCGATTGTTGTGAACCGATTGCGCAACTACACTCGCTTTGCCCTGCCGCGCCTTGACGCTACAGGGGCCGCGCCGTAGCCTTGGCGCGCACATTATTTCCATAATATTAATGCTAGGGATCGCCTCATGCTGCGCAAACTCTCACTGGCTATTGCCGTGTCTTGTGCGTCCAACGCAATGGCCTGGGCAGCAGAAGCGCCCTTGTCGACCAAAACCGATCTGGTCAGCGTTTACCAAGAAGCGGTCGACAACAACGCCGATCTGGCCGCCGCCCGCGCCCAGTACGGCGCACAGAAAGAAGTGGTGCCACAGGCCCGCGCGGGTTTGCTGCCGAACCTGTCCGGCGGCGCCGAAACCGCCAACGTGCGCACCTCGATTGATCAGCCTTCAGCCATCGCCAACCGCAGCGCGCATTCGTATCAGGCGACCCTCGCCCAACCGTTGTTCCGCGCCGATCGCTGGTTCCAGTACCAGGCCGCGAAGGACGTCAACGAGCAAGCCGCACTGCAACTCTCGGCAACCGAGCAGAACCTGATCCTGCAATCGGCGGAAAGCTATTTCAACGTGCTGCGCAGTCAGGACAACCTGGCCTCGACCAAGGCCGAAGAAGCCGCGTTCAAGCGTCAGCTCGACCAGTCCAACGAGCGTTTCGATGTCGGCCTGTCGGACAAGACCGACGTGCTGCAATCGCAAGCCAGTTACGACACCGCACGGGCCAACCGCATCGTTGCGCAGCGTCAGGTCGATGATGCGTTTGAAGCGCTGATCACCCTGACCAACCGTCAGTACAACTCGATTCAGGGCATCGTTCACTCGCTGCCGATCCTGCCGCCGGCGCCGAACGATGCTAAATCGTGGGTCGATACAGCGGCACGCCAGAACCTGAATTTGCTGGCCAGTAACTACGCCGTCAGCTCGGCGGAAGAGACGTTGAAGCAGCGCAAGGCCGGTCACTTGCCGACCCTCGATGCTGTGGCCAAATACGAAAAAGGTGACAACGACGCCCTCGGTTTCGCCAACCCGAACTCGTTCGGTGCGCCTTACGGTGGCAACGTTGAACAGACCACCGTCGGCCTGCAACTGAGCGTGCCGATTTACAGCGGCGGGCTGACCAGTTCACAAGTGCGTCAGTCGTATGCGCAGCTGGATCAGAGCGAACAACAGCGCGAATCGCTGCGTCGACAGATCGTCGAAAACACCCGCAATCTGCACCGCGCGGTGAACACCGACGTCGAGCAGGTACAGGCGCGCAAGCAATCGATCATCTCCAACCAGAGCGCGGTGGAAGCCACGGAAATCGGTTATCAGGTCGGTACGCGCAACATCGTTGACGTGCTCGATGCGCAGCGTCAGCTGTACACCTCGGTGCGCAACTACAACAACACGCGGTATGACTACATCCTCGACAACCTGCGCTTGAAACAGGCGGCGGGGACGTTGAACCCGGGGGATCTGGAAGATCTGCGACGCTATCTGAAAGCCGACTACAACCCGGACAAGGATTTCCTGCCGCCGGATCTGGCCAAGGCTGCGGAAGAGCAACTCAAGGCCCGCCCATAAACAATCTGGAATGAATCCCCTGTGGCGAGGGGATTTATCCCCGTTCGGCTGCGCAGCAGTCGCATTACAGGTGAACACGGTTTTCCCGAATCACCGCGGTGAATGGTTTTGGGGCTGCTTCGCAACCCAACGGGGATAAATCCCCTCGCCACAGTAATATTCCAAGCGACTATTTGATCAGCCGCGCCAAACCATCCAGCAAACGCTGCAACGCGCCCTGATTGCGGCGCATTACCGCCAGCCCGGCGTCGGCCATGCGTTGCGCATCACGCGGCAACTCGAACAAGCGCTGCACTTCCACCGCCAGCCCTTCGGCATCCTCCACTTCTGCCAACGCCCCGGCCTCACGCAACTGCGCGGCGATGTCGAGGAAGTTGAACAGGTGCGGGCCGCTCAGCACCGGTTTCGCCAAGGCTGCTGGCTCCAGCAAATTATGCCCGCCGTTCGCCACCAGACTGCCACCGACAAACGCGCTGTCGGCCAAGGCATACAGAAACAGCAACTCGCCCATGGTGTCGCCGAGCAGTACAGAAGTCTGCGCATCGACATTGGCCCCGGTCGAACGTCGCACCGTGGCAAAACCTTCACGCTGACACAGCTCGAACACCGAGTTGAAACGCTCAGGATGACGCGGCACCAGAATCAGCAACGCGTCCGGGTGATTGGCCAGCAAACGACGATGGGCGTCGAGCACCACTTCGTCCTCGCCTTCGTGAGTGCTGGCGGCGATCCACACCGGACGCTCTTGCGCCTGCCATTGCCCGCGCAGTTCAGCGGCGCGTTGCAGCAGTGCGGGGTCGATGGTCAGGTCGAATTTGATCGAGCCCGTCACCTCGACCGTTTCCGGACGCGCACCCAGATCACGGAAGCGCTGCGCTTCTGCCTCCGTCTGAATGGCGAAAAAACTCATCTCGGCGAGCATCGGCGCCGTCAGTTTGCGGAACCGCCCATAACCGCGCGCCGAACGCTCGGACAAGCGTCCGTTGGCCAACGCCACCGGAATCCCGCGTTTGGCGCACTGATGAATGTGGTTGGGCCACAACTCGGTTTCCATGATCACCGCGAGCTTCGGTTTGGCGCGATCAAGAAACCGCGCCGCCGCACACGGCAAGTCATACGGCAGGTAGCAGTGCTGGATGCGCGGCTCGTTGGCGAACAGCGCTTGAATCCGTTCCGAACCGGTCGGGGTCATGCAGGTTACGGTGATCGGCAGCTGTGGATAACGTTGCAGCAGAGCGCGGATCATCGGCGCGGCAGCGATGCTCTCGCCCACCGACACCGCGTGCACCCAGATGCCGCCGGGTTGCAGCGTCGGCATGCCGTAGGAGAAACGTTCGCCAATCCGCTTGGCATACGCCGGCGCCTTGCGCGCCCGCAGCCACAGCCGAATCGCCACCAAAGGCAGCCCCAGGTAAAACAGCGCGGTGTACAGAGTTCTATTCATGGCGGCGGAGTTTATCGACTTTTGTCGCCGATCGCCCGCAAGTGCACGGCAAAACGCTCCGCCAGCCAACGCGCCGCCGGGCCGAGCGGCTCGTCACGGCGCCAGACCAGTTCCACCACCAGCGCCGGCGGTGTCCATTCGCTGTCGAGTTCGACCATCAAACCTTGATACGCCGAGTACTGCACGACGTGGCGTGGCAGCCACGCCCAGCCGAGATCGCGCACCAGCCATTCGGCCATCACGTAGTAGCTGTCGGCGCGCCACACCTGCGGGCTGGCCGGTTCGTTGCCGGGGTAGACACTGGTTTGGGTCGACATCAACAGTTGTCGATGCTGCGCCATCTGCTGACATGTGACGTAGCTCTGCGTCGCCAACGGATGATTGATCCCGCAGACGGTGACCATTTCAACGCTGCCAAGAACTCGACGCTCCAGCGCTTCGGGGATTTCGTCGTGATAGAACAGCAGGCCGAGGTCAGCGCGACGCTCTTCCAGTTTGCGCGCGACCTCACCTTGGGCGGCGCTGGTCAGTTGCACTTCGAGGCTGGGGAATTGCTCGGCCAGTGCGCCGAAACTTTCCACCAATGCCTGATAAGGCATCGCTTCATCCTGCGCCACGCGCAACTGCGCTTCCTGACCGCGCATCATTGCCATCGCCCGACCGTTGAGACGCTCGCACTGGCGCAGCACTTCCCGCGCCTCTTCGAGCAACGCCTCCCCCACTTCGGTAAGGGTCGGCTGGCGACCGCTACTACGCTCGAACAGGCTGACACCGAGGTCGTCTTCGAGCATGGCGATGGCGCTGCTGATCGCCGACTGCGCCTTGCGCTGCTGCCGCGCCACGGCTGAAAACGAGCGCTGCTCGGCGACACTGACGAACACCCGAAGTTGATCCAGATTCCACTGCATGCTGACTCACCAACCCATCTTCAGAACAGATAGGTAATGACTTTACCCCATCTGGTGAACCTCTAAAATGCCGGCTCAGTAAAGCAACGTTTCACCTTGAGGATTTGAACCATGAACGCCTACGCCTACCTGGCCATTGCCATCTGCGCCGAAGTGATCGCCACCGTGTCGATGAAAGCCGTCAAAGGCTTCAGCACGCCGCTGCCGCTGGTGCTGGTCATCGTCGGTTACGGCATCGCGTTCTGGATGCTGACGCTGGTGGTGCGCACGGTGCCAGTCGGCGTGGCTTACGCGGTGTGGGCCGGGATGGGGATTGTGATGGTCAGCGTCGCGGCGCTGTTTATTTATGGGCAGAAACTGGATATCCCGGCGATGCTCGGGATGGCGCTAATCGTGCTGGGCGTCGTCGTCATTCAGCTGTTCTCGAAAACCGCCGGCCACTAATCGGCAAACACCTATCCCTGTAGGAGCAGAGCTTGCTCGCGAAGGCGTCGTGTCAGGCAAAAAATTCATCCCAGACACACCGCTTTCGCGAGCAAGCTTGGCTCCTACAGGTTTTGCATTCGTCGCATTGATCATCGACAAATCCCGCGCTTTGCCGAGTCTGTATACTGCGCCCTCGTCTTGAACACCTGAGGTCGTTGCATGCCATCCGTTATTTCCACCGACGTTCTGATTGTCGGCGCTGGTGTCGCCGGCCTCTGGCTGAATGCGCGTCTGCGCCGTCAGGGTTTTTCGACCGTGCTGGTGGAAAGCGCCAGCCTCGGTGGCGGGCAGACTGTGAAGTCCCAAGGCATCATCCATGGCGGCGCCAAATACGCGCTGCACGGTGCGCTGACCGGCGCTTCGGAAGCCATCGCCGACATGCCGCGCCGCTGGCGTGAAGCGCTGGCCGGCGACGGCGAGCTGGATCTTTCCGGCGTGCGCCTGCTCTCCGAAGCTCACTATCTGTGGTCGCCCGGCACCCTCGCCGGCAACCTCACCAGTTTCTTCGCCAGTAAAGCCGTGCGTGGCCGCGTTGATCAGGTCAAGGGCGAGCAACTGCCGCCGGCCCTGCAAGACAAACGCTTCAAGGGCAAGGTCTACCGCCTCGCCGAACTGGTGGTGGATGTGCCGAGTCTGGTGCAGCGTCTCGCCGATCTGGCCGGTGATGGCCTGCTCGCCGGACAAACCATCGAACCGCTGCTGGAAGCGGGCGTGCTGGTTGGCCTGAAAGTCGATGGCCGCGAAATCCGTGCGCAACGCATCGTGCTCAGCGCCGGCGCCGGTACTGCGCAATTGCTTGAAGACCTCGGCCTGAGCCAACCGGCCATGCAACGTCGACCGCTGCACATGATCATCGCCAAAGGCCCGGGCCTGAAGCCGCTGTACGCGCACTGCCTGGGCGGCGGCACCAAACCGCGCATCACCGTGACCACCCATCCTGCCGCTGACGGTCAGTGGGTCTGGTACATGGGCGGCGACATCGCCGAAAGCGAAGGCGTACACCGTGAGCCCGCCGAGCAGATCGCCACAGCACAAAAAGAGATCGCGCAGTTGCTGCCGTGGATCGACCTCAGCACCACGCAATGGACGTCCTTGCGCGTTGACCGTGCCGAGCCATTGCAAACCGGGCTGACCCGCCCGGACAACGCCTTCCTCGCCGAACAAGGTCGTCTGCTGGTCGGCTGGCCGACCAAACTGGCGCTGGCGCCGGACTTCGCTGATCGCGTGATCGCTGCACTTGAGCGCGACGGCATTCAGCCCCACGCCAGCGAACCGTTACCGGCCCTGCCGAAACCACCGATGGGCGTTCCCGCCTGGGAGCAATTGCTGCCATGAGCCTTCCGAGCCTGCACGACTTCCACCGCCCGCTGGGCAGCACCGGCCTGACGGTTTCGCCGCTGGGTCTGGGCACGGTCAAACTCGGCCGCGACCAAGGCGTGAAATACCCCAACGGTTTTCAGATTCCCGGCGACGACGAAGCGCGGATGTTGCTGCGCCAGGCGCGCGAACTGGGTATCAACCTGATCGACACCGCCCCCGCTTATGGTCGCAGCGAAGAACGCCTCGGCCCGCTACTGCGCGATCAGCGTCAGGACTGGGTGATTGTCAGCAAAGTCGGTGAAGAATTTGCCGATGGCCTGTCGCACCACGACTTCAGCGCTGCGCATACACGCATGTCGGTTGAACGCAGTCTGCAACGTCTTGAAACCGATTTTATCGATCTGGTTCTGGTGCATTCCGACGGCAACGATATGGCGATCCTTCAGCACGAAGAGGTTTACGCAACCCTCGCCGCGCTCAAGGCCGAAGGCAAGATTCGCGGCTTCGGCTTCTCCGGCAAGACTGTCGAGGGCGGCTTGAAAGCGTTGGAGCAAGGGGACTGCGCGATGGTCACCTACAATCTGAACGAACAGAGCGAGAAAGCAGTCATTGACTATGCTGCTGCCCACGGCAAAGCCATTCTGGTGAAAAAGGCGCTGGCCAGCGGTCACGTTTGCCTGAGCCCGGGAGTCGATCCGGTGCGCGCCAGCTTCGAGTTGTTGTTTGCCCAGCCGGGCGTAGCCAGTGCTATTGTCGGAACGATCAATCCGCTGCACCTCGCCCACAACGTTGCGACCGTAGCCCAAGTCCTTCGTGGTCACTGACGCCGCCCCGCGGCATTAAGCAGGAGCCGACATGCCGCGCACGCTCATCAGAAAGAACCCGAGCAACTTCAAAACCCTGCCACTGTTCGTCGAAGCCACGCCTGAAGGCCTGACCTATCAGAGCGTCGGCATGCCGCTGAATTTTTCCCAGACCCTGCAACGGCGCAAACCGGTGAGCGTGGCGGACGCCGAGCGGTTTTCGCTGGAACTGGCCAACCTCGGTGTGTCGGTGCGCCTGACCCTGCATTGGCAGAATCGCGATTACTGGGTGCTGGTGCGTCAACGGCGGCAGGATCGTGGCGACGTGGTGCTGAAACTGATTTCCGGTTATGTGCCGGCGCACGAACTGAACATTCCGCTGCACACGGCGATTCAGGAAATTGCTGAAGAGTGTTTGCTGGAAACCCCGGAAGGCTGGCTCGGCGGCCGATTCAACGATACGTGGCTGCCGGCGCCCTACTCGTCTGCCCTGCATTATCGTGAAGCGTTGCCCTTTCGTTTGTCGCCGCTGTCGGGTTCAGCGCGTCCGGTGCGCTGCGCCAATCTGCAATTGCAGGAACGGCCACGGGCTTATGTGCATTTGCCGACGGCGTCGCTGCAATTGATTTACGACCTGCGTCTGGACGTGCCCAAGGAAGCCAAATCCTTGAGCCTGTTTCATGTCGATGAGCGACTGGAAGGCGATCAACTGGTGGCGCGGCTGGATCGCAAGCGGCCCGATTTGTACCTGATGCCGTTGCAGGACGGTCAGCCGTTGCCGGAGTTGTACACCCTGAAAAAGGATCAACTGTACCCGGCGAGTACTCGCGGTTTATATCTGGCGGAAAGCTTTGCCCGTCAGGAGGGCTGGCTGGTGCGCGATGAGCGGATTCGTTGGAAGGACTGGTTGCGTCAACAAGGTCTGACGCCACCGGAGAAGACGACTGGCCTCGCGCGATTACGCGGCAAGGCCAAGCAATTGCTGAAGAAAATCGTACCGCGCAAAGCGATTTGAAGGTTTCACCATAACCTTGTGGCGAGGGGATTTATCCCCGTTGGGTGGCGAAGCCGCCCCAAAACCTGTGACCGCGGTGATTGAGATTTATCGCGGTGACTGGTTTTACGACTGCTACGCAGCCGAACGGGGATAAATCCCCTCGCCACAATTGCCCTTCATCAGGACTTGCGGATTTTTTCCACAATCGCCGTGGTCGAGCTGTTTTCCACCAGCCCCAGCACTTTCACCGTGCCGCCGTAAGCAGTCACGATATCCGCGCCGACCACCTGCTCGATGCCGTAATCCCCACCCTTGACCAACACATCCGGCTTGACCTCACGCAGCAGGTTTTCCGGCGTGCCTTCAGGGAAGCTGATCACCCAGTCCACCGCGCCCAGACCGGCAAGAACCGCCATACGACGGTCGACGCTATTGATCGGACGGCCCGGGCCTTTCAGACGGCTGACCGAGGCGTCATCGTTGATCGCCACGATCAGGCGATCACCTTGGGCGCGCGCCTGTTCCAGATAGGTCACGTGGCCGGCATGCAGAATGTCGAAGCAGCCATTGGTGAAGACGATCCGCTCGTTGTGCGCACGGGCATCGTCAACCGCCAGCAGCAGTTGCTCCAGACCCAGCACGCCACGCTCCGAACCTTCTTCACGCTGAATCGCACGACGCAATTCCGGGGCGCTGATCGCCGCCGTACCCAATTTGCCAACGACGATGCCGGCGGCCAGGTTGGCCAGGGCCACCGCGTGAGGCAGTTCTTCGCCGGCCGCGATCGCTGCCGCCAACGTCGAAATCACGGTATCGCCAGCGCCGGTGACGTCGAACACTTCACGGGCACGTGCCGGCAAGTGCAGCGCCGGATGATCCGGGCGCAACAGAGTCATGCCGTGCTCGCCGCGGGTCACCAGCAGCGCGCCGAGCTCGAGGTCGTGCATCAGGGTCGCGCCCTTGCTCACCAGCTCGTGCTCATCGGCGCAACCGCCGACGATGGTTTCGAACTCGCTGAGGTTCGGCGTGATCAGGCTGGCGCCACGGTAGATCGAGAAATCCTTGCCCTTCGGATCGGCCAGCACCGGAATGCCTTTGGCACGCGCGGCCTGGATCAGCACCTGATGGTTTTTCAACGCGCCTTTGCCGTAGTCCGACAGCACCAGCACCTTGATGCCTTCGAGCAAGTCTTCGACCTGCGAGGCCAAGGCCAGTGCATCAGTGGCAAACGGTTCTTCAAAGTCGATACGCAGCAATTGCTGGTGCCGGCTCATGACCCGCAGTTTGACGATGGTCGGCTGATGCGCGATGCGCTGGAACAGGGCACGAACGCCCGCACCTTTGAGACTGTTGCTCAGGCTGTCGGCAGCTTCGTCATCGCCGGTCACACCGACCAGCGACGCCGGCGCACCCAGCGCGGCAATGTTCAAGGCAACGTTGGCAGCGCCGCCCGGACGGTCTTCGATTTGCTCGACTTTAACGACCGGCACCGGCGCCTCAGGGGAAATCCGTGAGGTACCACCATGCCAGTAACGGTCGAGCATGACATCGCCGACCACCAAGACAGGGGCTTGATCGAATCGCGGCATGGACAACTTCATGGAGCAACCCACATACAAAATGAACAGGGGCGCGATATTAACACAGGGTTGGCGCCGGCTTGCGCGCAGGCTGCAACAGGATGAAACAGGTGGGTTTTCTGCTCATTTTTTGAGCAGCAACGCCGCCAACTGCTGACAGGCTTCGGGCAGTTCAAGGGCTTCAGTGTCGATTCGGCATTCCGCACTCAGCGGGGGCTCGTAGGGACTGTCGACGCCGGTGAAGTTGCTGATCCGGCCTTCGCGAACCGCTTGATACAACCCCTTCGGATCGCGCCGCGCACAGACCTGCAACGAGGTGCTGACATGCACCTCGATAAAATCCTCCGGGGCAAACAGTCGGCGTGCCGCCTCACGCTCGGCGCGGAACGGCGAGATGGCCGCGACGATCACGATCAGCCCGGCATCGACCATCAGCCGCGCCACTTCGGCCATACGCCGAATGTTCTCGCGGCGACAGCCATCGCCCATGCCCAGATCGCGACACAGGCCACTGCGCACATTGTCGCCATCGAGCAAAAACGTGTGCAGGCCAAACTGATGCAGATACAGCTCCAGCGCATTGGCCAGCGTCGACTTGCCTGCACCGGAAAACCCGGTCAGCCACAGGCAACGCGGACGCTGCCCCTTGATCATGGCGCGGGCCTGATGCGACAGCGCCAGACCATAAGGGCGAATGGCTGGCGCCGGCAGCGACAGGGATTCATTCATAACCGAGTAACTCGTAGTCACGCTGATAAACCCGTTTCACCAGTCGCCGGGTGCGCGTGGTGCAAAACTCGCGTGCGGGCATTGGCTGACGTTGCCGGGAGCTGTTGACGTGGGGCAACTGACTGGCCAGACCCAACTGCTCGCAGACCAACTGAAAGTCGCGCTGCAGATGTTCCTGATAGCCGATGAAATCCAGCGCCAGATGGCCCAGCGAGTCGGTGAGGAAATCGGTTTGCGCAGCGAAGTGTAATTGCCGGGGAATGTTCTCGGGATGCAGCCAGCGCAAGACAAAATCGTCGAAATCCCGGTACTGCCTGACCAGTTGCTGCGCGGCCTGATCGCGGCCACTCAGTTCATTACCGCGCAGAAAAGCGAAAGCCGAGTACGCGCGCTCCAGCGGGTCGCGCACGAAGGCAAACTTCCACGCCGTGGCGAACTGTTGCGGAAACTGCTCCTGATACCAGTACAACGGCAGATGCCCCGGGCGCCAGCCGTCGAACATCGCTTCGCAGACACTGCTGCCGGCGCACTTGGGCACATGAATGAATAAACAGGAGTGCTGCTGGAAAACCTTTGGAAACGCCACGCTGGCCGACATCGACTTGTTCACGACCTGCCGATCAACCACCGACAAGCGCCCCAGCAGGAAGGCCCGCTGCGGTTTGGGCAGCAGTTTCCACAGATAGCGTTGCAACATGAGAGTACCCGCGCGACGGGGATGTCCCCCTCGATAGATGTAAGAGTTCGTTGAGGAACCTTAACAAGCGCGGTGCCCGGTTTTATGCCGGTTTGGTCAAGAAGGGTAAAGGTCTGGATACAAACAACGTCCCACAACTGCAATGCACTTTCCCTGTAGGAGCTGCCGCAGGCTGCGATCTTTTGATCTTGCTTCTAGAAAAACAGATCAAAAGATCGCAGCCTGCGGCAGCTCCTACCGGGCAGCGTGAACATTATCAGGCGATGTCTTCAGCCGGGGCATCGAGGCCCATGGCGTTCAGACGCGCGTAGTAACCGTTCTGCGCCAGCAATTCATCGTGGGTGCCGCGCTCAACGATACGGCCCTGATCCATGACCAGAATCAGGTCAGCCTTCTCGATGGTCGACAGACGGTGCGCGATCACCAGCGTGGTGCGGCCCTTCATCACTTGATCGAGTGCCGCCTGAATGTGCCGTTCCGATTCAGTGTCGAGGGCCGAGGTGGCCTCGTCGAGAATCAACAGCGGCGCGTTCTTGAGCAACGCACGGGCAATCGCCAGACGCTGACGCTGACCACCGGAAAGCAGCACGCCGTTCTCGCCAACCTGAGTGTCGAGGCCTTCAGGCAGTTGCGCGATGAAGTCCATCGCGTAGGCATCACGCGCGGCTTTCTCGATGTCTTCACGCGGCGCGCCGGCCAGATCGCCATAGGCGATGTTGTTGGCCACGGTGTCGCTGAACAGGGTTACGTGCTGAGTCACCTGAGCGATATGGCGACGCAGATTCAACAATTTGTAGTTTTCGACTTCCACACCGTCGATGAGGATTTCGCCCTTGTCGTGGTGATAGAAGCGCGGAATCAGGTTGGCCAGCGTCGACTTGCCGCTGCCGGAGCGACCAACCAGCGCAACCATCTGCCCCGGCTCAACGCTGAAGCTGATGTTGTCGAGCACCTGACGCTCGGTGTCCGGGTAGGTGAAGCTCAGGTTGCGCACGTCCAGACGACCGGTGACCGCATCGCGCTCAACCGTGCCAGTGTCGACTTCAGGCGCAACATCCAGCTGTTCGAAAATGCTTTCCGCACCGGCCACACCTTTCTGGATGGTCGAGCTGACTTCGGACAATTGGCGAATCGGCTTCGGCAGCAGGCCGGCCAGGGTGATGTAGGCGACCATGTCACCGGCCGAAGCGTCACCGCGCAGGTACAGCACGAGGAACATCAGTACGGCCATGGCGCTGTAGATCACCAGTTGCAGCATCGGCGTGTAGATCGCACCGGTGCGGGTCATGCGCAGCTGTTTGTCGGTGTTGCTCTGGCTGGCCTTGAGGAAGCGCTTCTCTTCGTAGACTTCGCCGCCGAAGCTGCGCACCACGCGATAACCCTGAATGGTTTCCGACGCCACGTGGGTGACGTCGCCCATGGCCAGCTGGATTTTCTTGCTCTGTTTGCGGAATTTCTTGCTCGCGGTGCGCACCATCACGGCGATCAGCGGCAGGATCGCGACCATCACCAGCGTCAGCTTCCAGTTCATGAACAGCAGGGAGGCGAACAGGAAGATCACCGTCATGCCTTCACGGATTACGACCTTGATCGCATCCGTTGCCGCCCCCGTGACCATGGTCACGTTAAAGGTGATGCGGGAAATCAGATGACCGGAGTTATGCTTGTCGAAGTAGCGGTTCGGCAGCACCAGCAGGTTGTTGAACAACTGCACGCGCAAGTCATGCACCAGGCCTAAGGAAACCTTGGCCAGAAAATAGTTGCCCAGATAAGATCCCAGCCCCTGCCACGCAGCGATCAGGATGATCAGCAACGGTACGGCCTGCAGCAGTTGCAGGTCACGCAGGTAAGGCACGGTCGGGAACAGCACGGCTTCCGGGTTCGACAGACCGTCGACGAAATACTTGAGAATGTAACCAAGCATCGGCTGGGTCGAAGCGAAAATCAGAAAACCGACGATGCTGATCAGAAACAGACTGATGTACGGCCGAACATAGCCGAGCAGGCGGAAGTAGATTTTCAAGCTCGAGGGGCTTGCGGCAGGACTGGAGTCGGTCATATCACGCGAAGAGTCGATAAATAAGGACGCCGACTTTAACACAGCTTCTTCGGGGTTCTGGCAATCGGCGAAAGGCTGTTATTGTTAGGCACCGTTTTCAGCATCAAATAGCCATCACCCGAATGGTCGATCAACTTCTTCAGGATTGAATCTCTCAGCATGCAACTTCGCGGCTTCAGCAGTACGTCCAATCGAGTCTTCGACTTCATTAGCCTGTGGATACTTCCCGTCGGCTATTTCCTGCTCCTGTGCGCGCTGTTCTTTTTGCCGGGCCGAAGTCTGCATCACAAGCTGTTTTACGGCTTGTTCAGCATTCCAACGCTGATCGCCCTGTGCCTGCGCCCGCGCGAACTAAAAGAGCTGCTGCGCGAACCGATTTTTGTCGCACTGCTGGTGTTTGTCGCCTGGGCATTGCTCAGCCTCAGTTGGGGGCCGCGCGAAGAAGGCCTCGCCGGGATGTTCAAACCGTCATTGCACACCTTGCTGCTGTTTGCCGGCACCTATCTGCTGGTGCGTTATCGCAGTGAGATCCTGCAACCTCTGCTGTTCGGCGCCGCGTTAGTGGCGTTGGTCGCAACGACGTGGTTTCTGTTCAGATTCGCCCATATTTACCAACCGGGCATACGTCTGATCGGCGGCGGCGCTTTCGACAACCCACTGCTCAGCTCGCACCTGTTCGGTTTCTTCAGCGCCTATTGGCTGAGCGTGACCATGACCTGCAAACGCCGCCAGATGATGTGGCTGAGTGTGCCGGCGATGGCAATCATGTTCATGGCGGTGATCGGCACCGGTTCCAGAACGCCGCTTGTGGCGCTGACCATGGCCGCGTTGTGGCTGTGCTTCATTTGCTGGAACCGCCGCTCGGTGGGCTTGTTGATCGGCCTGGCCCTTAGCGGCGTGACGGTCGCCGTCCTGTTTGCACAAATGATCATCGAACGTGGCGATTCGTATCGACTGGAAATCTGGAAACAAGTACTGCACATGATTGCCGACCATCCCTGGATCGGACATGGTTACAGCGCCACGTTGTCCGTCGACCCCGGCGTCGGCATCAACTTCCAGGAGCCACATAGCTTTGTCCTGGGCGTGCTGTATTACGTCGGCATTGTCGGTCTGGTGCCGTGGCTGTTCTTTATTTTCCGCGGCCTGCTGAGCAGTTGGCGTCAGCGCGTACAACCGCTGTTGATCGTCGCCTCGACACTGCTGATCTTTGGCATCGGCGCCGGGCTGACCGAAGGCGGCGGGATCATTTCGCGGCCCAAGGAACACTGGTTCCTGCTGTGGATCCCGTTGGCACTGATCGCGGCACTGAGCATCAATCAACGTGCGCGGCGACTGCTGACCCTGCCGGTGCAAAAACTCTCTGCGACTGACCTGCAGCAGATGAGCCTTGACGCTCAGGTCATCGAAGAAGACGGCCTCGGCCCGAAAGTCCTGCGCCTGACCGATGGCAGCTTCCTCAAGCTGTTCCGCCGTCGCCGCTGGTACACCTCGGGCAATTTCAATCCGTATTCCGAGCGCTTTGCCGTCAACAGCGAGCAGTTGCGCCTGATGGGCATTCCTACCCCGCAAGTGCTCAATCTTTATCGCCTCGACGATGGCAGCAGCGCCGTGCACTACGCCCCCCTGCCCGGCCATACGCTGCGTCAGGTATTGCAGAGCATTACCGCACCGGCCGTTCGTCAGGCGCTGGTCGAGCGTTTTGGCAAGTTCATGGCGCAATTGCACGAGAAAGGCGTGTATTTCCGCTCTCTGCACTTGGGCAACGTGTTGGTGCTGGAGGACGGCGAGTTCGGCTTGATTGATCTGGCTGACCTGCGCGTTTACCCTAGCCCGCTCAGTCTGGCCCTGCGCCAGCGAAATTTGCGCCATATGCAGCGCTATACCGTCGACAAACGCTGGTTGTTCGAAGACCACTTCGAAGCATTACTCCAGGGCTACGCCGTGATGGCGTCGCAATCTGCGGTGGATAATCTGCACAGGCAAGTGCTGGCCGGCAACACTGCGGCCCGAGTTCATTGATGATCGAAACCAACCCCCTCATTGCGCTGGCAGCCTATCTGCTAGCCATCGTGTCCGCCGCGCTTTTGTTGCGCGTCGTACCGAAAATCGCCCGCCACCTGCAGCATTCCGGTGAAAGCCGCTATGCCAGCATCGATGGCCTGCGCGGCTACCTGGCGTTTGGTGTGTTCGTGCACCACGCCGTCATTACCTGGATCTTTCTGCGCACTGGCGAGTTTGGCTTTCCGCCGAGCAACTTCTACTCGATGATCGGCCAGGGCAGCGTTGCGCTGTTTTTCATGATCACCGGCTTCCTGTTCTGGAACCGTCTGCTGACCCAAGGGCGTCAGCACGATTGGCTGGCCTTCGGCATTTCACGGGTGTTTCGCCTGTATCCGCTGTACCTGCCGCTGATGTTGATCGTCTTCGTCACCGTGTTCCATTTGCAGAACTGGGAACTGAAAGAGCCTGGCAGCGCCCTGTTCAAACAGATTCTGGCGTGGCTGACCTTCGACCGTCCGGACATCAACCAATACCCGCAAACCGGCATGCTGATCTCCAACGTCACCTGGACGCTGGCCTATGAAGTGTTTTTCTATCTGGCGCTGCCACTGGCCGGGATGGTGTTCATCTATCGCGGCAGTTGGATACAAGTGGTGCTGTGCCTGATCGGCATTTACGCGCTGTATCAAGTGGTCGGCTGGGAGCACTCGCTGAAGAAACACTTCCTCGCCAGTTTTCTCGGTGGCATCGCCGCGGCGTACTGGATTCGCAAGCCTGCGCTAGTGGCCTGGAGCCGCACACGTCTGGCGGGCGTGATTGCCGTGTTGGCGCTGGTGATTGCCTTCACCGCGTTCAACCGTGCGTTCAAGACCGGGCCGCTGTTCCTGCTGTCATTGTTTTTCGTGATCGTGGCGTCGGGCAACAGCCTGTTCGGTGCGCTCAAGCCACGCAGCATCCGCTGGCTCGGTGAAATCAGCTACAGCACTTATCTGCTGCACGGTTTTGTGTTGTGGCTGATGGTGCAGCGTCTGCCGCTGCTGCTGAATCTGGATGCGCGGGAGGCGGATGTCTATCTGCCGCTGATCGCGATCTGCACCTGCCTGCTGATTCTGATCAGCAGCCTGAGCTTTCTGTACATCGAGTTGCCGGGCATGGCCGCCGGCAAGAAGGTGCTGCAGTGGATTCGCTCGCGCCAGAAAGGCGATAAGCCGCTCTCGGAGAAAGTCGCCCGCTAAGCGCGGGCGACCGCTGTTTCAGCCCTTTTCCTGCGGCGAAAACAGCAAGCGCCCAAGACCGCGCCAAGTCTTCTTGTTCCACGCCTTGAACGGGATCTGCTTCAGCAGCTCCCACGCCAGCTTGCGATTGCGGTTGGCGGTTTTCAGGAACATCGAATTCAGCGACTTGTAGCGCACTTCGTCGTACAGCGGATGATCGCTGAACAACGCATAGATGCGCAGAATGCTTTCGATCATGAAGCGGTGATTCTTATACGAGTTGGTCGCGTGCTTGCGATAGCGCGCCATCACCACGTTCAAGCCATCGATGAAATAACCGGCGCGGGTCACCTTCAGTTCGATGTAGAGGTCTTCGAGGCGAATCGTCGGGTCGAAGCCACCGACCTTGTCCAGCGCTTCGCGGCGGATCATCAGGGTCGGTGCTGGCGGATAAGGCTTGCGCTCAAGGAACATGTCGTCGAAATCCAGACGACGGAACGGCACATCGCGACGCTGACGCTTTTCCGGGTAGAGGTTGCCGTCGGCGTCCATCAATTCGATGTTGCCGGCGCAAATCCCCACTTCCGGCTTGCCGTCCATGTACGCCACCTGAATCGCGATGCGCTCCGGGTACATGATGTCGTCGGAGCCGAATGGCACGATCAAGCTACCCTTGGCCCGCGCGATGGCGCCATTGAGCGTATTGGTCAGGCCCTGATTCTGTTGCACACGGAAATCGAAACCGTACTGTGCCTGCAAGGCAGTGATGCGCTCGACGCTGTCGTCCTTCGAGCCGTCATCAACCACCAGCAATTCGATGTTCTGGTAGGTCTGATTGATGACACTGAGGATGCTCTCCTCGATGTACGGGCCGTGGTTGTACGAGGCGATGATCACGGTGACGAGGGCGTTCGCTTCGCTCATGGCTTCTTGTTCGCTCAAGGCTGTTTGCTCGCCCATGGCTTTCTGCTCGCTCATGGCTGCTCCTTGCGTGCCTGTTCCAGGCCAGAGTCGATCAGATTGAGGTACTCCTGACGGAACACCTCGATGTCATGTTGTTCCTGCAGATAGCGGTAGGCTTGCTCGCCCTTGGCCTTGAGTTCGTCGTCGGACAGCGCGAGGTACTGATCCAGCGCCGCGACAATACTCGGCACATCCTTGGGCGTAATCGCCAGACCGCCAGCGCCTTCGATCAGCGGCACCATCGCCGGCACGTTCGAGGCGATCACCGGCAAATGTCCGCTCATGCCTTCCAGCAAGGCCAGACCCAAACCTTCGGCCAGCGACGGCATCGTCCAGATATCAAACGCGCGCACGTATTGCAGCGCGTTTTCCTTGAAACCCAGCAAGTGCGCGCGACCCTTCAAACCCAGTTGCTCGATCTCGGCAGCCAGCGGCGCTTGCAGGCGCCCGGCGCCAATGATCGCCAACTGCGTGTTCGGGTATTTGTCTTTCAGCGCGGCAAAAGCCTGCAACAGATAAGTGTGACCCTTGACCGAAACCAGCCGCCCCAACGCGCCGATCAGGCGCACATTCGGGTCGATGCCGAGCAGCTCACGCGCCTTTTCGCGGCTGTGCTGCAAACCTTCGGCCTGTTCGATGTCGATGGCGTTGGTGATCGCGTAAGTATTCTGGTCGGTGAAGCCGCAATCGCAGTCCAGCAGGTACTGTTTAACCGCCGGCGAGACACCGACGAAGCGCCAGTGCCGATCAATCAGTCGCTGCGTTTGACGACGACGATAGAAGCGGTCGTACTCGCCAAAACCGTGGGAGATGCCAATGCACAACGGTACCTTCAACCAGCGGTTCAGGGTGAGCATCATGTTCACCGGTTTAAAGCGGTTGCAGATGACCACGTCGAACTTCTCGCGGCGGCAGAACTTGTACAGCGCCCACATTGCACGCAGGCGCATGCCTTTGAGGGACTTATCGGAAAACTCGAAATATACCGAGTGATCCGCACGACTGACCGGCTCACCGGGCGCGGGTTTGCCGCGCAGAAACGCAGCGGTGATCTCATAACGATCCGACGGCAGCGCCTTGACGATCTGCTCGGCAAGGTCAGCGAAATCATGGGCTTTGACGTTGTAGTCAGGCTGCAGTTGCAGCACCTTCGACCGTTGACTCATAACTCTCCCCGATTGACGCCTGATTCACCCGGTTTCAGCAGCCACAGCAATTCCTGGCGTCTGACCGCTTTTCGAAAAAATTCGTTTTCGCCATACACCGACGGCGCGCGACCGGCCAGCAAACGCTGGATCACGCGGCGCAAACGGCGTTTGAACGGCGCTGGCGGCTGCAAGTCATGCATCATGCCCAGCGCCATGGCTTTGTCGCGTTGCTGTTCGATAGTCAGTGGCAGGCACAGCGGCTGCATCGGTGCGGCGCCATCGAACGCCGGCGGCAGCGCGATGCCCTCACCGGCATTGCCCATCGGCCAGCGATCATTGTCGTGCAAATGGTTGGCGTAGCCGAGCAGGGTTGGCTGCCAGTCCAGAGTGTTCAGCACTTGCAGCACGGCTTGCTGGCTGCACAGATGATCAGGATGCGGATCAAGCGTCGGATGCGGCAGGACGATCACGTCCGGACGTGCGCGCAGCAGCACTTCGCGCAGGTCGGCCAGCAGATTGTTCCAGGTCGGCGCGCCATCGACATCGCTCGACAAGCTGAACGGGTTCAACTGGCGGAACAGGCGGGTATCGCTCAGATCGGCTTCGCGTGAAGCAATCGCCTGATTCGGCGCTGCCTGCATCGCTGCCAGTTGCAGACAGAAGTAACCGAGTTGCACGCAGTTTTCCGCCGGCACACCGGCCCAGCGCGGCACGGCGAGGCTGTCCCAGGCGCGCAATCGACCCTTGAGCCGGGCGGCTTCGACCTTGTTCAGGCCCATCTGCTGATAATGCTCGGCTTCGATTTCGCCGGCGGTCAGGGTGACGATCCAGGCTTCATCGGCCTGGCTGTACAATCCGTAAGCCGCGAGTTCGGCGTCGTCGGCGTGCGGTGCGATGACCATCACCCGCGAACGGCGGTAATCGGTTTGCTCCAACGCCCACAAAACCGGTTCACCGGAGACGCGACAGAAGCGCCCGCGCAAACGCAGCACACTTTGCGACAAGGCTTGCGCCTGACCGCTGAGGTTCAGATAGCGCAGACCGTTGACGCCTCGCTCGAAGGTTTGCGCGTCAGGATTTGTACCGCCCACCAGTTCGATGCGCGGATCGAAGAAGCGGCCCAGCCACGTGCTTTTGACCTGCACCGCGAGAATCAGCGTGGCGTCATCCATCACCATCACGCCGTCATCCAGACGCAATTGCTCGCCGTTCAGATGCACTTTCGGCTGTGGCGTAAACGGTGGAAAGCTGTACTGGTAATCGTCTTTCGGCGAATAAAACAGGTGATCGGCGAACCACGCCTCATGGGCGACCCAGCCGATCACCGCGAGCAGCAACGGCAACCACCAGGCGACCAGCACACCGATCGCAATCAATACGATCAACGCAATCAGCAGGCCGATACGTTTGTTGCGCCGGTGGCGCTTGAGCAGTTGCTGTTTGCGGCTCATGGGCGGGCTCATACGGTGAACACCGGCACAGGATTGCACCAGCGATCCTTGTATTCACGGTCGGCGCGACCGAAGGAAAAGCGCAACGGCTTGTTCAGCGCGCGCGCATGTTCCCAGGCGCTTTGCGTATTGAGGAAGCTCAACACGCTGCCGGGACTGAATTCACGGGTTTCTGGGTCGACGCCGCCGTTGATGTATTCAACGCTGATCCACTCCGGCGCTTCGACGCGGTACACCAATTGAATGGCAATCGGCGCCTCGTTGAGGAAGATCACCGAACCGATCAGCAACTCACGCAACAGCTCGATCACATCGGCCATGCGCGCCGCGCCGGTAGCGGGGAAACCCCAGCGGCGCTGAAACAGATCGCAGTAGATCGCCGCCAGCTCAACGCTGGAGAAGTCGCTGACCGGACGTACCACGCCGCCCGCCTCTTCCAGCAGACGCAATTCGCGGCGCTGGTTGTAGCGAAACTTCTTCGACAATTCTTCCGGGGTGCGGGACATGGCCAGTTGTTCGGTCTGCAACTTCATGCCGCTGAAACGGCTTTCGTTGAGCGCCGACAAGTAGCGTGCACGATGGCGCAGCGGGGCTTGGGCATCGACGGCGGCCGGCAGGATCAGCTCGGCGTTACCGAGGTCGAACAGGCCTTTCTTGCCGTTGCGCTTGAGCACGTCCTTGGACAGCGCGAGATCGCGGCCCCAGGTCGGGATCGCCGCTTTGATTTCGCCTTGCTGCTCCCAGGCCAGATAGCGCACCGGGATGCCGGCCAGATCGGCCAGACGCTCAACCACCAGCGGATGCGTGGCGACACTGCCGCCAAAACGCTGCCAGGTGGTTGCATAGGTCGAGGCGTCAACGGGCGACCAGCCACGTTCGCGCCAGCCTTGGAATCGGTTGAGCATCAGCCCCTCGGTGCCAGATCGATAACTTGCGGCAGACGCCAGAAGGTGTCGCGCACCGCACGGTCGGAGAATTGCTCACGCAGACGTTCGAGCATCATCTCGGCGCACTGATGGCGCTGTTGATCATCCATGCCGGCCAAATGTTGCAAGCCCTGGGCAAGGCGCTCGGCATCCCCCAGCGGGAACAGAATGCCCACGCCTTCGACCACTTCCTTCGCCCCGCCACACGCAGTGGCCAGCAACGGCACGCCGGCGGCCATGGCCTCCAGCAGCACCATGCCGAACGGTTCGTGATCGGAGCTCAGCGCGAAAACATTGAAGGCGCGGAAGAAATTGCGTGCGTCCGGCACCTGACCGAGGAACAGCACGCGATCGCCGATACCCAGCTCGCGCGCCAGCTCCTTGAGATCCTGTTCCAGGCGGCCCTTGCCGAGAATCACCAGTTGGCTGTTATCGGGCAACCCCGGCAGCGCGGCGGCGAAACCTTGCAGCAATGTCGCCTGATCCTTGTCCGGGTGCAGTCGACCAACGTTGCCGACAATCCACGCATCCGCCGCCAGACCCAAGGTCTCGCGGGCTTCGCGGGCAGACACCTGAGCAAATTGCAGCGCAGGCAGATCGATACGGTTGTACAGCGTCTGAATCCGCGCTTGCGGCCACTTCGGCAGGCAACGACGCATGTCGTCGCGCACCGCATCGGACACACCGAGCAGGCTCAGACGTTTACGGAAAATGTGCGCGAACAGCTTGCGCGTACGGCGTTGGTAATCACCAAACGCGTGATGCACGCCAATCACCGGCAGCGACGTGCCGAGCAAGGCGATGTAGATCGGCTTGAAACGATGGGCGATGCAGAAACTGAAATTGCGTGAAGCGGCGATCTTGCGCAGATCGCCGATGGCGCCCAGCTTCAGGCCACGAATGGCCTTGGAGCTGTATTCCATGAACAACACTTCATCGGAGGCACACGCTGCGGCCACCTCGCTATCGGCGGCCCCGGTCAGAAAGACCGTGGTCACCCGATAACCGGTGCCCGCGAACAGGCTGGCGTACTGCCGTGCGCAGTCGAGGAACGGCCCGTCATAGCCGTGACAGAACTGCAACACATGGCGTTCAGCCGAGAGAGTCATAAGCGTTTGCGCCCTCTTTGACCACCAGAATGTCTTACA
>NZ_JBIVJB010000045.1:22839-25052 GCF_044750025.1 Pseudomonas sp. NPDC088885
TCAGGTACTGCAGATCGGAGCCGAAGAACATGTTCAGCGCGTCGGTCGGCGAGCAGATCATCGGTTCGCCACGACGGTTGAGCGAGGTGTTCAGCGACACGCCGTTGCCGGTGAGGACTTCGAGCGCTTTCATCATGTCGTAGTAGCGCGGGTTGTATTCGCGCTTGAGCACCTGGGCACGGGACGTACCGTCTTCGTGGACGACTTCCGGCACACGGGTTTTCCACTCGTCCGCCACTTCGAAAGTGAAGGTCATGAACGGCGCCGGGTGATCGATCTTGATCATCTGTGGCGCAACGGTGTCGAGCATCGACGGGCAGAAAGGCCTCCAGCGCTCGCGGAACTTGATCTGGTGGTTGATGCGGTCAGCCACGCCAGGAATGCTCGGGCAGCCGATGATCGAACGACCACCGAGTGCGCGCGGACCGAATTCCATGCGGCCCTGGAACCAGGCCACCGGGTTGCCATCGACCATGATCTTGGCGATCTGCTCAGGCATGTTGTCGAGCTTGCGCCAGGTCGGCTTGTTCTCGTGACGGGCGCACGCGGCGATCACGTCTTCGTTGCTGTACGACGGGCCGAGGTAGACGTGTTCCATCTTCTCGACCGGTACGCCACGGGCGTGCGACACGTAAGCGGCGGCGCCAACTGCGGTGCCGGCATCGCCGGACGCAGGTTGTACGAACAATTCTTTGACGTCATCGCGGGCGATGATTTTCTGGTTGAGCTTGACGTTCAACGCACAGCCGCCGGCGAACGCGAGTTTGCCGGTTTCCTTGAGGATGTCGCCCAGGTAGTGGTCGATCATCTGCAGCGAGATCTTTTCGAACAGCGCTTGCATGCTCGCGGCGTAGTGAATGTACGGCTCGTCAGCGATGTCGCCTTCGCGTTTCGGGCCCAGCCATTCGATCAGCTTCGGCGAGAAGTAGAAGCCTTTGCCCTTCTCTTTGTAGCGACGCAGGCCGATCACGTTGGCGTAGTCGGTGTTGATCACCAGTTCGCCGTTCTCGAACGAGGCCAGACGCGAGAAGTCATATTTGCTGGCGTCGCCGTACGGCGCCATGCCCATGACCTTGAACTCACCGTCGAGCATCTCGAAACCGAGGAAATCGGTGATCGCGCAGAACAGGCCGCCGAGGGAGTCCGGGTCGAAGAATTCCTTGATCTTGTGGATCTTGCCGTTTTCGCCATAACCGAAGAAGGTCGTGGCGTACTCACCCTTGCCGTCGATGCCGAGGATCGCGGTTTTCTCTTGGAAACCCGAGCAGTGGTAGGCGCTGGAGGCGTGAGCCAGGTGGTGCTCGACCGGCTCGATCTTGATCTTTTTCGGATCAAAACCCAGTTGCTCCAGGCACCAGACGATCTTGTTGCGATAGCGCTTGTAGCGGCGGTTGCCCATCAGAATCGCGTCAAGAGCGCGATCCGGTGCGTACCAGTAGCGCTTGGCGTAGTGCCAGCGCGCCTCGCCGAACAGGCTGATCGGTGCGAACGGAATCGCTACCACGTCAACGTCGGACGGCTTGATGCCAGCCTGCTCAAGGCAGAACTTCGCCGATTCGTAGGGCATGCGGTTCTTTGCATGCTTATCGCGTACGAAGCGCTCTTCCTCAGCCGCCGCCACCAACTTGCCGTCGATGTACAAGGCTGCTGAAGGATCATGGCTAAGGGCGCCGGACAGGCCAAGAATCGTCAATGCCACAGGGGTCTAGCCTCTTTAGTCTGCATGCAGGCGCAAGGCGCCTTGAAAATTGAAGTGCCCTCGCACCGGGCGAGAGACAGCTAAAGGGCGGGATTATAGCGTAAACGTGGCGGGAATGACCCTGTGCGAATTGCCCCAGGGGTATGAGCCTGATGAAAGCCTGTCCCGGCACCGGGTGCTGCGGAGATGAGGCGTATTGGGTCAGAGAGATTTGTGGGGCTTTGGCTGGCCTCTTCGCGAGCAAGCCCGCTCCCACAGGTGACCGCGTTCCTTCAGTGGGTGCGCGAGATGAGGTGTATTGGATCTGGGAGATTTGTGGGGCTTTGGCTGGCCTCTTCGCGAGCAAGCCCGCTCCCACAGGTGACCGCGTTCCTTCAGTGGGTGCGCGAGATGAGGTGTATTCGATCTGGGAGATTCGCGGGGCTTTGGCTGGCCTCTTCGCGAGCAAGCCCGCTCCCACAGGTGACCGCGTTCCTTCAGTGGGTGCGCGAGATGAGGTGTATTGGATCTGGGA
>NZ_JBIVJB010000045.1:25150-36282 GCF_044750025.1 Pseudomonas sp. NPDC088885
GAGATTCGCGGGGCTTTGGCTGGCCTCTTCGCGAGCAAGCCCGCTCCCACAGGTGACCATGTTCCTTTAGTTGGAATGCGGTCGAATGTGGGAGCGGGCTTGCTCGCGAAAGGGTCGAAGACCCGATTCAGGCAGCGTTGGAGATGTCTTTGGGCAAACGCTGATCAATCACTTGATACAGCGCGCTGCTCTCGGGCCAGTTGCGCATGAAGCGTGCGCGGTCGCGGGCGTAGGCCGGGGCGAAGCTGCCGAGGGAGCGGTGTTGGCACATTGAGTCGAGATCGATCAGGGCCCAGCGATCGTCCTGCCAGAACAGGTTGTGGCCCTTGAAGTCGCCATGGCTGATGCGTTCGGCGATCAGGCGGGCGAACAGTTGATCCAGCGCCTGCAGCTCGGATTCCGGCGCCTCGCCGCTTTCAACATACGGCGCAAAGCGCTCGATGATGTCCGGGCCTGGCAGGTATTCGGTGATCAGATAGGCGCGGCTGCGCAGCCACAGAAAGCGTTTTTCCAGCACGGCCAGCGGCTTCGGCGTGGCGATGCCGAGGAACGCCAGACGATTGCCTTCACGCCATGAATGCCAAGCGCGGCTCGGGCGCCAGAAGCGTTTGAGCCAATGAGCAAAATTCTTGATGTTGTAGCGCTTGATCACCAGTTTGCGCCCGGCCACTTCAACCTTGCCGACGCTCGCCGCGCCGCCGGTTTTGTACAAATGGCCCTGATCGAGCAACGCATCGGCCTGTTCCAGCACCGGCGCCATCGCCGCTTCTTCCTCACGACGAATAGCACGTAGCGCGAATGCTCCGCGCTGCACGGCAAACAGCGTGCACTCGCGACCGACCTTGATCAGGTAATCGCGCAAACGCCAGGCGCGCACTTTGTCGATCTGCTTCTGCAACGCTTCCAGCGGCAACGCGTGTTCGCCGTTGCTCAGCAGGTAATACACCAGCAATTCTTCGGTAAACGGCTCCAGCGCCTTGGGCAACTGGGCGAAAAACACCCCGAGATTTTCCAGCACTTTCTGCCGCGACAACGGCTGACCGGCGGTTTCCGCGCAGATGCCGGCACCGTCGATCAGATACAACTGGCCGCCATGGCGCAGCAGATTGTCGAGGTGCAGGTCTTCCTGCCACAGGCCTTTGCTGTGCAACTGCGCAATCGCGCCGAGTGCGTCGCCCAGCACCGCCGATTGTTCATCCGCCAGCACCGGCAACGACTCGACCTGTTGCCAGGCATCGCCAAGGCTTTCAGCGTCTTCAAGGAATTCGAACAGCAGCCAGCCGCCCTCGCCTTCCTTCAAGCCATCGGCCAACAGCAGCGGCGTGGTCAGGCCTTGCGCTGCCAGCAGTTTCACGCCATTGAGTTCGCGCTGAAAATGCCGCGCCGCTTTGCTGCCGACCAGCAACTTCGCCAGCACTGGCCGACCGCGCCAGACCCCGGCACCGACATAACGCTGCCCCGGCAGAACCCGCAGCAGACTTAGCAGCTGCAAATCGGCCGGCCCGGCGGCATCAGCCAGGGAAATCGTCAACGGCAGACTTGGCGTGCGCCCGGCGTTTTTCAGGTCGGACAACTGCATCAGCGAGTCTCCTTGCGACTGCGCCGCGCGGTCAGACGCGTAACCCAGGCGTCGACCAACGAACTATCGGTCGCCTGATCGACATAAGCCGCAAGCAGCTCGCGCAGTTGCGCCTCGTTCCATTGCGGCGCGCGGCGCACCAGCGGTTCCAGATCCTTGACCCGATCGCGCATGCCCCACAGCAGTGGCCGGGTTTTCTCCAGGTCGATCAACTGCGCGCGATAATCAGCGCCGTCGGCCTGCAAAAAAATATGTTTCGGGTAAAAACAGCCGTGCACCTGACGCAGACCGTGCAGCAGCCGCGCCAGTTGCCCGCAGGCCTTGAGGATCGCTGATTGCTGCGCGGCGGTCAGTTCCGGCCAGCACTGCAACAACGAATCAAGATCATCCCAGCCATCGAGGGCGCGGGTCAGCAGGATCGCGCGGACTTCGCCGTCGACCTTGCGCTGGCCGAAGAACGCCGCTTGCAGCGCCGGGATACCGAGCTTGTTGTAGCGACTAATGTTGCGAAATTCGCGAGCAAAACTCGGCTCACCAAACGGCGCGTGCAAGGTGCGCGTCAGGTAGTTGCTCTGGCGCTTGAGGTAGTAGGCGTGACCTTCCAGCTCCAGGCGAAACACGCTGCTCCAGCCGCCACCGTCGGTGTTCGGCTCGTCCACCGCTTCAAGCTGTTTGGCCCAGAGCGCGTCGAAGGTGCCGAGGCCATGGCGCTCAAGCAGCGCACGGTCTTCAGCGGCCAGAAAATCAGTCATTCGCGTCCCTCGAAAAATCTCACCACGTGGCGAATGCGCTTCTTGTCAGCGGCATTCAGGCGATCACGCCCACGGTATTGCAGATAAAAGCGCAGGCGCTGGGTGTTCGACAGGTGATATTTGGCGACCTTGTCGAGGCAGGCCAGATCCTTGGTGATGCGGTACTTGAGCCAGAAACCGCGCCAGAAATCGCCGTTCGGGCAGTCGATCAGGAACAGTCGATCCTGATCGTCGATCAGCAGGTTGCGCCACTTCAGATCGTTATGGGTGAAGCGGTGATCGTGCATCGTCCGCGTGTAAGCGGCCAACTGCCGGCTGACACCATCCACCCAGGCGCGATCCTTGAGCTTGGGATCGTTGCGCTCGGCCAGCGCCGAGAGGTCTTCGGTGCGCGGCAATTCGCGGGTGATCATCGCGCCACGGTCGTACGCCGCGCCGCGTCGCTCCAGACCCCAAGCCACCACTTCGGCGGTGGGAATGCCCCACTTGGCGAAGCGCTTGAGGTTCTGCCATTCCATCTTCACGCGCGGCTTGCCGAGGTAACGGCGCAAGCCTTTACCGGCGCCGACGTAGCGTTTGACGTAATAGTTGACGCCGTTGCGCTCGACACGAACGACTTCCGACAGCGGATCGCGAGTCAGCCGTTCGCCTTGCAGGGCGAACACCGCTTCGAGGCTGCCAAAATCTTCGGCGAGTTCACGGTATTGCGGTTCCAGAATCCAACCCGCCATCAGAGCGCATCCCCGTAGCGCTGTTTACGCGCATAGAGCTTGTTGGCCTTGCCTTCGAGCCAGCTCAGCAACGGCGCTTCTTCGGCGAGAATCTGCCGCAGCGGTTGCTGGAAATAACCCTTGAGGAAACGCAGCTTGTCGCGGCGGGTCAGGCCGATGTCCAGCGCGGAAAAGTACAGCGCGGCCAGATCCTTGTTGCGCCAGCGCTGGGTGATTTTCGCGCGGGTCTGGGCACGGTGCAGGTCGATCACCGAAAGCTTGAAATCTTCTGCCGTCACCGGTTTATCGGTGTGAAGCAGAAAGTGGCAAATGTAGCAGTCGCGGTGATTGACGCCGGCGCGGTGCATCATGCCGGTCATGCGCGCGACTTCGGCGATCAGCGCGCGCTTGAGTTTCGGCTCGGGCGGCTGCTTGATCCAGTCGATGCTGAAGTCTTCGAGACTGACGGTCGGCGCCAGTTCTTCAGTGACGATGAACGAATGCTGATCCGCCGGGTTGCTGCCCTTCTCGCCGTACGCAACGGCGGTCATGGTCGGCACGCCGACTTCCTGCAAACGCTGGATAGCCTTCCACTCCTGACCCGCGCCGAGCACCGGCAGCTTGGCGGTCAGCAGGTTTTTGAAGATTTCGCCCCAGCCGATGCCACGGTGGATCTTGACGAAAAATCCGTTGCCGTCGACTTCCGTGCGCAGTGTCCGGCGTGCTTCCAGCTCGCGGTATACCTCGCCCTGCAAGCCTTCGACTTCGGCGAACGGGTCGCGTCCGGCCCAAAGGCTTTTGAACGGTTCAGCCAGCATCAACTTCATTAAGCGTGCTCCGCCAGAATCACATCGGCCGCGTGTTGCGGCATGCTGTAGAGGTCGGCCGTCTCCGCGAAGGCCAGACCATTGCGGCTCCAGGCCGCGCGTGCAGCGTCGTCATGCAACATTTCAGTCAGGTATTGCGTCAGCTGCGCCTGATCGAACGGTTCGTCCAGCACTCGCCCGGCGTCGGCCTCGGCGATGTAATGGGCGTAACCACAGACCGCGCTGACCAGCACCGGCAACCCGGCAACCAGCGCTTCAAGCAATACGGTACCGGTGTTTTCGTTGTACGCCGGGTGGATCAACAGATCAGCGCCGAGCAGGAAACGCGGAATATCGCTGCGCCCTTTGAGAAACGTGACGTTATCGCCCAGACCCAACGTCGCGCTCTGCATCTGGAATAATTTGGGGTCATCCTGGCCGATTACAAACAGCCGCGTGCGCTTCTTCAGCTCGGCGGGCAATGCGGCCAGTGCTTTCAGGCTGCGATCAACGCCCTTGGTCTTGAACCCGGAACCGATCTGCACCAGCAGCAGCTCGTCATCCTTCAGATTGAATTCGCCGCGGAAACCGGCGCGGATTTCGTCAGCATCCGCTGGACGGCGACGATCCTGAGCGATGCCCGGTGGCAGCAAGTGGAAGCGCTCAAGCGGCGTGTCGTAATGCTTGATGAACAGCGGCTGCTGCACTTCGGAAATCATCAGCACTTCGGTCTTCGCATCTTTGGCGAACACCGCGCGCTCGTATTCGGCGAAGTGGCGATAGCGGCCCCAGCGGCGGTACAGCGAATTGCGCAGGTTCTGCGCCTTGTCTTCGAAGCAGCCGTCGGCGGCGTAATAAACGTCCAGCCCCGGCATCTTGTTGAAGCCGATCAGGCGATCAACCGGGCGCTTGGCCAGATCCGCTGCCATCCACGCACTGAGTTTTTCGTTGCGACGATGATTGAAGAAGGCTTTGACCGGCGCCACCAGCACTTCAAAACCGGGCGGCACGTCGCCTTCCCAGATCAGCGTGTAGACGCGGATCTGATGCCCGCGTTTCTGGCATTCGAGGGCGATGCGCATGAAATCGCGCTGCAAGCCACCGAACGGAAAATATTTGTACAGGACGAATGCCAATTGCATCAGCGCAGCTCCTCAGCCATTAACAACGTGCTCAGTCGGCTGGCGACACGCTCGGGGTTCAGACGCGTGAAGCACAGCGGCTGTTCACGCTTCAGGTCAAACTGACGGGCATCCTGCGCGGTCGGTTGATAGGTACATTTCTTTTGCAGGCACGGCGCGCACGGGAAGTCGCTGGCCAGGTGAATCTGCAATTTGCCGTAAGCGCCGGTCAGGCCCGGGTTGGTCGGGCCGAACAGCGAAATGGTCGGCACGTCCAGCGCCGCTGCCAAATGGCCGAGGCCGGTGTCCACCGCCACACAGGCTTGCGCCCCGGCGAGGACTTTGCCGACGCCGGCCAGATTGAGTTTCGGCAGCACTTCGGCATGTTTGAAACCGGCAGCGATGCGTTCGGCGCGAGCCTTTTCCTGCGGGTTGCCCCACGGCAGCTTGACGCCGACGCCAAGGTAACCGACGCGTTCGGTCAGTTCACGCCAGTAGGCTTCCGGCCAGTGTTTGGTGTCCCACGTGGTGCCGTGCAGGAACACCACAAAGGCGCTTTTGCGCGGCAGTTCGACCAGACGCTCGACGTTGAGGCCGTAATCGCCCAGGCCTTTGGGCAGGTCGTAACCGAGGGCGATGGCGAACAGTTGGCGCACGCGTTCGACGGCGTGTTGGCCACGGGCCACGGCCAGTTTTCGATCGTAAAAACGCGCGGCCATCGGCTCGCGGGCCGAACCTTTGTCGAGTCCGGCCACCGGCGCTTTGACGTAACGGGTCAGCCAGGCACTTTTCAGCAGGCCTTGGGCGTCGATCACCAAGTCGTATTTGTTGGCGCGCACGCTTTGTTTGAAGCGTTTCCACTCGCCGCTGGTGATGGTTTTCCAGATATTTTTGCGCCAGCGGCGGACCGCCACCGGAATCACTTTGTCGACGGCCGGGTGCCAGGTCGGAATCTCGGCGAAGCCTTCTTCCACGACCCAGTCGAATTTGATTCCGGGAATCGCCCGGGCGGCGTCGGTCAGCGCCGGCAACGCATGAATCACGTCGCCCAGCGATGAAGTCTTGATCAACAGTACCCGCAACTTAATGAACCTCGACCACGGAGCCCTGCAATTTTTGCAAGGCATCGTTGACCGCGTCCGGCATCAGCTGGCGCAGGCAGTTGTAATGGCCGAAGCGGCAGGTACGGTCGAAGCACGGGCTGCAATCGAGACCCAGACGCACCACTTCGACGTGCTCGGCCAACGGCGGGGTGAAGCCCGGCGACGTCGAGCCGTAGACCGCGACCAGTGGACGGTTCAGGGCGGCGGCAACGTGCATCAGACCAGAATCGTTGGAGACCACCGAGTCGGCGCAGGACATCAGGTCGATGGCCTCGGCCAGCGAGGTGCCGCCGCTGAGGTTGACCGATTCTTCGCGCAGGCCCGGGATCAATCGGGCGCGAATGTCTTCGCCGACCGCGTGATCGTTTTTCGAGCCGAACAGCCACACTTGCCAGCCTTCGCGGATACGCGCTTCGGCGACTTTGGCGTAATGCTCGGACGGCCAGCGTTTGGACTCGCCGAACTCGGCGCCGGGGCACAGGGCCAATACCGGGCGATCGAGGCTCAGGCCGAACTTGGCCAGCGCGGCTTCGCGGGTGACCGGGTCGATTTGCAGGCTTGGGCGTGGATAGGGTTTCGGCAGCTCGGCGTTCGGCTCATAGGCCAACGCCATGAAGCGTTCGATCATCAGCGGATAGCGTTCTTTATCGAGGGTGCGCACGTCGTTGAGCAAGCCGTAGCGGAATTCGCCACGCCAGCCGGTGCGTTTCGGGATGCCGGCGAAGAACGGCACCAGCGCCGATTTCAGCGAGTTGGGCAGCAGGATCGCTTGATCGTACTGACCGCGCAGGGATTTGCCGATGCGCCGACGCGTCGCCAATTCCAGCGCGCCATGGCCGAGCGGGAAGCTCAAGGCCTGGCGCACTTCGGGCATGCGCTCAAGGATCGGCCGGCTCCACTCGGGGGCCAGCACGTCGATTTCGCATTGCGGGTGGCGCTGTTTGAGACACTGAAACAGTGTCTGCGCCATCACCATGTCACCGACCCAACTGGGCCCAACGATCAGAATATTCATGTGGTTTCCAAAAACGAACCGGGGAGGCATTTACGCCTCCCCGCCTCGAGAATTCTACAAACACTGTAGATCTACTGTGGGAGCGAGCCTGCTCGCGAAAGGGTCTTCACATCCAACATTATTGTCGTCTGATACTCCGCTATCGCTGGCAAGCCAGCTCCCACAGGGTTTTGCAGCTATTCACATATCTGCGACTCACCGCAGATCTATTGTAGGAGTGAGCCTGCTCGCGAAGAGGCCGGCACATCCAACATCGATGCTGCCTGACACTCCGCCTTCGCGAGCAGGCTCACTCCTACAGGTTTTGCGTCCGTTCCAACATCTGCGTTTCACCGCAGATCTATTGTAGGAGTGAGCCTGCTCGCGAAGAGGCAAGCACATCCAAAATCAATGCTGCCTGACACTCCGCCTTCGCGAGCAAGCTCGCTCCCACAGGGTTTTGCATCCGTTCCAACATCTGCGATTCACCGCAGATCTATTGTAGGAGTGAGCCTGCTCGCGAAGAGGCCGGCACATCCAACATCAATGCTGCCTGACAATCCGCCTTCGCGAGCAGGCTCGCTCCCACAGGGTTTTGCATACGTTCCAACATCTGCGATTCACCGCAGATCTATTGTAGGAGTGAGCCTGCTCGCGAAGGGGCCGGCACATTCAACATCGATGTTGCCTGACACTCCGCTTTCGCGAGCAGGCTCGCTCCCACCTTTTGAATTTCGTTGCCTTCATTGGCGTGTTCAGCTTAGCCCCATCTCTTTCCAGATCCGCAACACCTGTCGCCGTTCTTCGACAAACTGGTCGCCTGCAATCACCCCCGGGTCCTTCTGCAAAGCCTGCCGGTGGGCGGCGGAGCGGTAGGCTTTGTAGGCCTCGCGCAACAGGCTGGCGTCTTCGGCAGGCATCAGCCCTTCGTGTTCCAGCTCTTCCGTGATGCGGATGTTATCGGTCCAGCGCAGCAATGGCGGGTGGTTGTGCGACCACGCCAGGGCCGCGTATTGCACCATAAATTCAATATCGACGATACCTCCGGCGTCCTGCTTGAGGTCAAAGGGCGCCGTGGCGTCGAAGGCATTTGCCGCCGTACCGGCCGCGGTGCTCTTGGTGCCAAGGTTGTCGCGCATCTTCGCGCGCATCTCGCTGACTTCCTGTTGCAACTTGGCCAGATCCCGCGCTTTGCCCAAAACTTGCGCGCGAACCTTCTCGAACGCTTTGCCAACATCCTGACTGCCGACCAGTACCCGCGCCCGCACCAGGGCCTGATGCTCCCACGTCCACGCTTCATTTTCTTGATAACGAGCAAACGCGCCGAGCGAACTCACCAACAGCCCGGACGCACCGGACGGCCGCAGACGCATATCCACTTCATACAACTGGCCAGAGTTGGTCTGCGCCGTCAGCAAGTGAATGATCCGCTGCCCCAGTCGGGTAAAGAACTGCGCGCCATCAATCGGCTTGGCGCCGTCGGTTTCCGCCTGTGGATCACCGTCGTGGATAAACACCAGATCCAGATCGGAACCATGCCCCAGTTCCAGCCCGCCGACTTTCCCGTAACCGACAATGATGAAGCCGGGATCGCACAAGGTGCCGTCGGTGCGCAGCGGCGTGCCGTGTTTGGCCACGGTCTGGCGCCAGGCCAGGGCCAGCACTTGCTCCAGAATCGCCTCAGCGAGCCAGGTCAGGTAATCGCTGACCTTCATCAACGGCAGGCTGCCGGCGATTTCCGAGGCGGCGACGCGCAAGCGGTGCGCCAATTTGAAATGACGCAGCGCTTCCATTTGTTGTTCGAGGTCGTCTTCGGGAATTCGCGTCAGCCGCTCGCGCAATTCGGCGGCCAATTCCGGCGCCAGGGGCGGCTTGAACAAACGCCCTTCGTTGAGCAATTCATCCATCAGCAGCGGGAAGCGAGTGATCTGTTCAGCAATCCACGGGCTCGCCGCGCACAACGTCAGCAAGCGGCGCAGTGCACCGGGGTTCTCCGTGAGCAAGACCAGATAAGCCGAACGCCGAGCGACCGCTTCCACCAGCGGCAACACCCGCTCAAGCACCAGATCGGGGTTGGCATGCTCAACCGCTTGCGCCAACAGGCGCGGAATAAACGCATCAAGACGCTCGCGCCCTAGCCGCTGCATCGCGCGCAATTGCGGGCTTCCACGCAAACCGGCCAGTGCCTTCAGGGCTTTGCTGGCATCAGCGAAACCGCCCTCTTCCAACTGTCGGCAAGCCGCCTCTTCGTCCTGCTCCTCTTCCCACAACGGCAACCATTCACCGCCGACCACCACTTCGCTTTCGGTGCCTTCTTCCTCGTCGGGATCGGCAATCACCTGCGCAAAGTGCCAGGCGACGCGGCCGCGCCAGAACATCAGCTTCTCGTGGAAAGCGTCCCAATCGGCAAACCCGAGCATGAAAGCAATGCGCGCCTGATCCTGCGCGCCGTCCGGCAGCATCTGCGTCTGACGGTCGGCAATCGCTTGAATCGCATGCTCGGTGTAACGCAGAAATTCGTAACCTTCACGCAACTCGCTGATCACCGCCGGCGGCAGGTAGCCCTGCCCTTCCAGCGTGCTCAACACCTTTAATAGAGGACGCTGTTGCAGACTCAGGTCGCGGCCGCCGTGGATCAACTGAAAGGCCTGAGCAATAAACTCGACCTCACGAATCCCGCCGGAACCCAGCTTTATGTTGTCGGCCATGCCTTTGCGCCGCACTTCCTGCTGGATGAGCTGCTTCATGGTGCGCAGCGCTTCGATCGCCGAGAAGTCCAGGTAACGCCGATAAACAAATGGCCGCAGCATGTCGAGCAACTGCGCACCGGCGACCTGATCGCCGGCCACCACCCGCGCCTTGATCATCGCGTAGCGTTCCCAGTCGCGGCCCTGGTCCTGGTAATACTGTTCCAGCGCATTGAAGCTCAGCACCAGCGCGCCGGACGAACCGTACGGGCGCAGGCGCATGTCGACGCGGAACACAAAGCCGTCGACGGTCATCGGATCCAGCGCCTTGATCAGGCGCTGGCCGAGACGAATGAAAAATTCCTGATTATCCAGCGAGCGCTTCACGCCCACCGTTTCGCCGCCCTCGGGGTAGGCAAAAATCAAATCGATATCGGAAGACAAATTCAGCTCGACCGCGCCGAGCTTGCCCATGCCGAGGATGACCATGGGCTGCGGCTCACCGCTGCGGCGACCGGTCGGCGTGCCGAATTGTTCGCAATGGCGGCTGTACAACCATTGATAAGCCTGGTCGATGGTGGCGTCGGCCATGTCCGAAAGGTCGCGGCAGGTCTGCACCAGATCAGCCTGACGGGTAAGGTCACGCCAGATGATCCGTACTTGATGGCGCGCCCGTTGGCGACGCAGGGCGCGACCGAGTTCGTCTTCGGTCTGTGCGGCGTTCACCGCAGCGGAAATCTGCGCACACAATTCACCCGGTGCGAACGGCCGGTCGAGTTCGCCGGACTGCACCAGCGCCAACAACATCAAAGGGTCACGAACGCTCTGTTCAATGACAAACTCGCTGGCGGCGGTGACGCGGGCGAATTGCGCCCAGCGCTCTGGTGTCCAGTTGGCGAAGCCGTGATCGTCTTCCAGTTCGGCGACGGCCGTACGGAACGACTGTTCGGATCGAGTGACCAACGGCAGGAGGATGGCAGGCAGTTCGGCAAGCACGGGCAGGGTCATGGTCTATCCTTGATCGGCGTGTAATCAGCCGCTTGTAGTGAATGGTGAAAACCCGCTACCTGAAGGACTGTCGAACAAAAGTTAGAAATAGCTGAAATTTCTTCTTCTTTAGCATCCAGCATCAAAGTTTCACCTTTTACGGATGGTAATCGACCAACCTTAACGATTATTCTCACAACGCAGTCAGAGGCCACAAGCCTTTCATCTGTAGTTTTACTACTCGTCTATACATCCGAAAGGCTGAAATGCTCAAAGATTTGTAGTAAAACTACACGCCGCCGGAACAACCTGTCGGCAATCCAAGAATTTTAAATCGTCTGCCCACAAGGCCAGTCGCAAACTCAGGCAACCGATTATGGAAGCCTTTCCGAC
>NZ_JBIVJB010000046.1:0-36117 GCF_044750025.1 Pseudomonas sp. NPDC088885
GGTTTCCCCATGTGAGAGTAGGTCATCGTCAAGATTAAATTCCGAAACCCCAATTGCGAAAGCAGTTGGGGTTTTGTTTTGCCCGCAGGAAAGTTTTTGCACGGTTCATCGAACAAATTTGCACAGTTATTTTCGAACCAGAACACTAGAATAGCCCCACCTTTTTTGGAGCCAGAGCCTTTATGTCAGAGTCGGTTGACGCCCCCGGGCTGTCAGATCTACCGCTGGAAGACTTGGTGGCCTGTCACGAGTGCGACCTGCTGATGCGCAAGCCAACACTTGCCCAAGGCGAGAAAGCCCTCTGCCCCCGCTGCGGATACGAGTTGTACGCCCATCGCCATAACGTGGTGCAGCGCAGCCTTGCCCTGGTGATTGCGGCACTGCTGCTGTACATACCAGCGAACTTTTTGCCGATCATGCAGCTCAATCTACTCGGGCAGTCTTCGGATGATACGGTCTGGAGCGGCGTGCTCGGTCTCTTCAATACCGGCATGCAAGGCGTATCGATTGTTGTGTTCCTGTGCAGCATGGCCATTCCGCTGCTCAAGTTGCTGTGCCAATTGTTTGTGCTGCTGACGATCCGTTTCGATATCGGTCGCAGCTATGGCTTGTTGCTCTACCGCATTTACCACCACCTCAAAGACTGGGGGATGCTCGAGGTTTACCTCATGGGCGTACTGGTGGCGATCGTCAAACTGGCGGACATGGCCGCCATCACCGTCGGCCTTGGCCTGGCGTGTTTTATCGGCTTGTTGCTGGTTCAGGTCTGGCTGGAAGTGGTGATGTCGCCGCACCAGATCTGGCAGGCGTTATCAGGGGAAGATGCTCATGCGGGCGATTGATGCAGGCATTCTGACGTGCACCGAATGCCACGAGTTGAACCGGCAGGAAGCGGACAACGATGAACAAACCTGCACCCGCTGCGGTGCATTGGTTCACGCGCGCCGGCCGAACAGCCTCACCCGTACTTGGGCCCTGCTGATCACGGCGGCGATTATCTATATACCGGCCAACGTATTGCCGATCATGACTGTCAGTTCTTTGGGTCAAGGTGACCCAAGCACGATCATGTCCGGCGTGATCCAGTTGGTGCAGCACGGCATGATTCCGATTGCTGCCGTAGTGTTTATCGCCAGTATTCTGGTGCCGACTTTTAAACTGGTGGGCATCGCACTGTTGTTGTTTTCAGTACAACGCAAACAACCGTTGTCGGCTCGGCAGCGCATCTGGATGTATCGCTTCATCGAGTTCATCGGTCGCTGGTCGATGCTCGATATTTTTGTGATCGCCATTCTCGTGGCGGTCGTCAATTTCGGCCGCTTAGCCAGTGTCGAAGCCAATCTTGGCGCCATCGCCTTCGCCAGTGTGGTGATTCTGACGATGCTTGCCGCAGTAACTTTTGATCCCCGACTGATTTGGGATAACACGGAGTCGGACGACGACCATGACTGATTTGCCCGTAGCGAAAACCCGACCGGCCTCGAACTGGTCTGCCATTTGGGTACTGCCTCTGATCGCGTTGATCATCGGTGGCTGGCTCGGCTGGCGTGCCTATTCCGAAACCGGCATCGAGATCCAGATTCGCTTTGAAAGCGGCGAAGGCATCCAGGCCAACAAGACCGAGATCATGTACAAGGGCATGTCGGTCGGTAAGGTCAAAACGCTGAAGCTCGACGACGAGGGCAACTCCAAAGGCGTCATTGCCACCGTCGAGATGAACAAGGACGTCGAGCAATACCTCAAAACCAGCACGCGTTTCTGGCTGGTCAAACCGAGCGTAACTCTGGCCGGCATCACTGGTCTGGAGACGCTGGTCTCAGGTAACTATGTCGCTATCAGTCCCGGCGAAGGCGAGCCCGCGCGCAAGTTCAAGGCGCTGGCCGAAGAGCCGCCGCTGTCCGACGCCAAACCTGGTCTGCACTTGACCATCAAGGCTGATCGTCTCGGTTCGCTGAGCCGTGGCAGCCCGGTGTTCTACAAGCAGATCAAAGTCGGTCAGGTCAAAAGTTATGTGCTGTCGGAAGACCAAAGCACCGTTGAGCTCAAAGTGTTCATCGAACCGACCTACGCCAAACTGGTGCGCAAACACACACGTTTCTGGAACGCCAGCGGCATCAGCATCGACGCCAACCTGTCCGGGGTAAAAGTGCGCAGCGAATCGCTGGCCAGCATCGTCGCCGGCGGTATCGCCTTCGCCACGCCGGAGAATCGCAAGGACAGTCCGCCAACCGATCCGAGCCTGCCATTCCGTCTCTACGAGGACTTCGACGCCGCCGCTGCCGGTATTCGTGTGAAGGTCAAACTCAGCGACTTCGAAGGCCTGCAGGCTGGCCGTACGCCAGTGATGTACAAAGGCATTCAGGTCGGCAACCTGAAAGCATTGAAAGTCGATGCCGATCTGAACAGCGCCACCGCCGAGCTGACCCTCGATCCGTTGGCCGAAGATTATCTGGTGGAGGGCACTCAGTTCTGGGTGGTCAAACCGTCGATCTCGCTGGCCGGCATCACGGGCCTCGAAGCGCTGGTGAAAGGTAATTACATCGCCGTGCGTCCGGGTGACAAAGGTGCCGCCCCGAAACGTGAGTTCGAAGCACGTCCGAAAGCGCCGCCGCTGGATCTGCGTTCGCCGGGTCTGCACCTGGTGCTGTTCACCGACACGCTGGGTTCGATCGATGTCGGCAGTCCGATCTTGTACAAGCAGGTCAAGGTCGGTTCGGTACAGAGCTACCAATTCTCCAAGACGCGCAAACAAATCATCGTCGGCGTGCACATCGAGAAGGAATACGAAAACCTGGTCAACGCTTCGACGCGGTTCTGGAATGTCAGCGGTGTCACGTTGACTGGCGGGCTGACCGGCGGCATTCAGGTCAAGAGTGAATCCTTGCAGACCCTGATGGCCGGCGGTATCGCCTTCGAAACACCGCAGGCCAAGGCACCGCTGCAGAAACGCATTCCGCGTTTCCGTCTGTTTGCCAATCATGACGACGCCAGTAAAAAAGGCAGCGTAGTAACGATCAAAGTCGATCGCGCCGACGGTCTTAGCAGCGGCACGCCGGTTCGTTTCAAAGGGCTGGACGTCGGCAAGATTGAAAGCGTCGATCTGACTGACGACTTGCAATCGGTCATCCTCACAGCGCGCATTACGGAAGTGCCGGAGAAGATTGCCCGGGTTGGCAGTCAGTTCTGGGTGGTCAAGCCTGAGCTCGGCCTGATCAAGACAGAGAATCTGGAAACCCTGGTGACCGGCAAGTACATCGAAGTGCAACCTGCGGCCAAAAACCTTGGCCCTCAGAAGAACTTCGTTGCACTGGCCACGGCGCCAGAAGTCACCAAACAAGAGGCGGGGCTGAGTCTGGTGTTGAGCGCCGCTCGCCGTGGTTCGTTGAAGCCGGGTGTGCCGGTGACTTACCGTGAAATTACCGTGGGTAAAGTCACCGGTTATGAACTGGGCCAGACCGCTGATCGCGTATTGGTGCACATTCTGATCGAGCCGAAATACGCGCCACTGGTGCGCAGCGGCAGCCGCTTCTGGAACACCAGCGGTGTCGGGTTTGATATCGGTTTGTTCAACGGGCTGACGGTGCGCACCGAATCGCTGGAGACAGCGATTCAGGGCGGCATTGCCTTCGCTACGCCGGATGGTGAGCGGATGGGCGGTCAGGCTCGGGCGGAGCAGACGTTCCCGTTGTTCGACAAGTTTGAAGATGAGTGGCTGATGTGGGCGCCGAAGATTTCGCTCGGTAAATAACCTTGCGGCGTCGGTAAGGACGCTTTCGCGAGCAAGCCCGCTCCCACATTTGGAATGCATTCCACTGTGGGAGCGGGCTTGCTCGCGAAGAGGCCATCTAATTCAGCACAAATCCCAAGACATAAGAAAGGGCCGCGATCCAAACAGATCGCGGCCCTTTTTTTGCCTTCAGTTAACGCCGATCAAACCGCATCCAGCTCCGGTTCATCCGCTTCAACATTCACCGTGGCCTTCACCACATCATGGCGACGGATGTACTTCCAGTCCGCCTCATCAATGTAGATCCCCGCCGGGCCACTGCCGCCTTCCAGGTCGATCGCGACACTCGCGCAGACCTGCGGCTTCACGCTCGCCAGAATCGGCACGAAGCCCAGTTGCAGGCTGGTTTCCAGCAGTGCAGCCTGGTTCTTCTCATCGATGTCCGCCGCCTCGTCGAGGTAATACGGCAGACGCACGCGGCCGGCCTGATCGCGATCCATCAAGTGCAGCAACAAGTACATGTTGGTCAGCGCCTTGATGGTCATGGTCGTGCCGTTGGACGCCGCGCCGTCGATGTCGGTGTGGATCACCGGCTGGCCGTTGACCTTGGTAATCTCGAACGCCAGTTCGAACAAGTCCTTGAGGCCGAGCTGGTTGTGGTTCGCGGCCACCAAACGCGCGAGGTATTCCTTGGCCTCTTCGTTCTTGTTGTCTTGCTCGGCGCTTTGGCTGAGGTCGAACACCGACAGGGTTTCGCCTTCTTCGTACTGACCGGCGCTGTGGATGATCTGATCGATGTGCTTGAGCGCTTCCTTGTTCGGCGCGAGAACGATGCGGAAGCTCTGCAGGTTGGAGACCTGACGCTTGTTGATCTCGCGGTTGAACAGCGCCAACTGGTGCTCGAGGCTGTCGTAGTCGCTGCGAATGTTACGCAGCGTGCGGGCGATGTCGGTAACCGCTGCACGACGGGCCTTGCCCAGCGTCAGTGCTTCATCGGTACGGTGCGCGTAAGCGTTGATCAGCAGCGACAGACGGCGCTCCATGTCGTCTTCGCTGTCGAACTTGGCCACACCTTTGAGGCGCACTTGCGCGTACAGCGCTTCGATCTGTCCGTCAGCACGGAGCAAGCCTTGCCAGCTGTCCTGGTAGTCGTTGAGCAGCGGTAGCAGGTTGTCCATCGAATCGTCGACCGGATCCATGAACGGCGTACCGAACGGCAGATCCGCCGGCAGCAGCTGACGACGGCGCAATGCATCGTCGAGCGTGCGTTGCTTGGCTTCCATATCGGCGATCTGGCGGCCGACCAGTTGCAGCTTGGCCGACAGTTGCTGGACGCGTTCGGTGAAGGCATCGCTGGAACGCTTGAGTTCGTCCTGCGCGCCTTCCATCTGCGCCAGTTGCTCGAGCTTGTCGCCTTCTTCAGCGCTCAACGTTTGCGTGCGACGGAAATCTTCCAGCGCCTTTTGCGCGTCCAGCACTTGCTGGTACAGCGCTTCGGTCTGGGTCTTGCTCGCCGAGCGGTCAGCGGCCACCGCTTGCTGGGTTTTCAGTTGCTTGAGTTCTTTTTCCAGACGCTCTTTCTGATCGCGCAACGCGGCACGATCGGCCAGCGCTTGCAGGGCTGGCGGCTCGATATTGGAGATATCGATCGACAGGCCCGGCACTTCGAAACGCTCGCCTTTGAAGCCATCGAGGATCAGCTCCATCGATTTGACCCACTGGCCATCCTCGTCGAGGGCGATGCCGTGTTCGCCCAATGGCAGGCTGAACAGCGCGCTGTTGAACAAACGCATCAGGCGCTCGACGTCCTGCTGCGAAAACTCTTCGCGCAGACGTGCATAGCTGTTGTTATCGGCGTGATCGAGTTGCTGCTTCACCGACTTCAGGCGTTTTTCCAGATCGCGCAAACGCTCTTCGAGATCTTCTGCACTGAACTGACGCGATTGCGCCAAGGCGCCGGCGAGTTCGTCGTGGGCGTCTTTGGCCGCGAGCAATTGTTGCTCCAGCACTTTGACGTCATCGACCAAAGCAAAGCGATTCTTCAGTACCGACAGCTCGCCGAGCCAGCGCTGGATGCCGGAAATTTCCCGCTCCAGACGCATCAGCTCCTGAGTACCGCCGCGCTGATTGTTTTGCAGACTGTCCTGCTCGCCACGGTAGTGGTCGGCCTGAATCGTCAGCTCTTCCTTGCGCGCACTGGCGTAATCCGACCAAGTACCGAGCAACGAATCGAGCAGCGGCGACAGGCGATGCAGCTTGCCGCGCAGCACGTCACGTTGTTTCACGCCATTGGCCAGGGCTTCAACCAACGGGCCGGCAGCGACCAGCGAGTTGTAGTCCTGTTCCATACGACGCACGTCGCGGAAGGCTTCTTCGCACGCGGCGATGTAATCGACACTGCCGGAACGCAGGCTGTGTTCGAAGGCATCGAGGAACAACTGCTTCAACTTGGCCGCAGTAATTTCGCGCATGTGCAGCAGGTTGATGAACAGCGCGCGGAAAGTCTTCAGGCTTTGCTCGCTGGTGGAGCGCAGCGGGATCAGGGTCAGGTCGAGCGGGATCGAAGTGTGACCGCCCACCAGCAAACGACGCAGCTCATCCGGCTTGAGTTCGTAGGCTTTCAGGCCTTCTTTCTCAAGGTTGTTGAACAGCTCTTTCTGGCGCAGGCAGGTATCGTTTTTCTGGTAGTGCGCCAGATCGAGTTTGCCGGCATAGGCGAAGAACTGGTGACCGAAACCACCGCCCGGGCCACGACCGACCACACCAATGACGTGCGGGCCGTGCGGCAGATTCACTTCGACAAGGATGTAACTGGTGTCGGAAGCGAAGTAGAAGCGCCGCGATTGTTCGAGGCTGTACTTGCCGAAACTCATGTCCGACATGCGCGCCAGAATCGGGAACTGCAAGGCGTTGATCGACGCCGATTTACCGAGGTTGTTCGCGCCGTAAACCGACAACGGTTCTTCCAGCGGGAACAGGCCGAGGCTGTAACCGGCGGTGTTCAAAAGGGCAAAGCGGCGGATGCCGTAGCGTTCCTGGCTCATGCGTCGGACTCCTGTTCTTCGGCAATGGCGCGGGCCAGTGCGTCTTCTTCGCTCTCTTCATCAAATTCGCTGAGATCAAGCGGATCGTCGGTTTCGAGGAATTTGGCTTCGGCGGCTTCGTCGATCAGCACCGGCGCCGGCAGCGGCAATACGCTGTGCACGCTGGCCGCCAGATCGCGGTCTTGCTGCACCGACAGGCACACGTCGAGGAAACGGTGCATCGGTGGCAGGAAGCGGTACACACCGTTTTCTTCACCGGCGAAACCGAGTTGAGTCATGCGGCGCATGATCTTTTCTTCGAGCTCTTCGACGGTCTGCACTTCGGCTTGAATAAACAGGTCGCGGTACTTCTCCAGCAGCGACGGCAGTTCTTCGCGGCCGAGGCTGCCGCCATCGAGCACGGCGATCGGGTCGCGGCCCTGATCGGCCAGATGCTCGACGAGGATGAAGGTGAACAGCGCCAGACGCTGGGCAGTCTTGTTCACCGCTGCTGCGGCCATGTCCGGTACGAAGTAGTAGAAACCACGGGTGTCGCAGACCAGTTCAAAACCCAACGCCTTGAACAGCGTGCGGTATTGATCCTGGAAGTTCGACAGTTGCGCGTACAGTTCCGGGTCGCGGCGGCTGACGTGGTAACCCTTGAACAGCTCGCGGAAGATCGGTGCCAGTTGGGACAGTTCGGAGAGATCAAGATGCATTGGGGATGCTCGCAGAATCCTCGGCGGCATTGTCGCGGGCCGAGAGCAGGGCGAAGGAGCGCAGGCTGACCTGGTGCTCATGAGTGTGGTAGTCGCGGCGTTCCAGACGCTCGCGGGTGAAGCGTTTTTCCCGCGACAGGCGTGAGAACCAATAGAGCAATTCGTCGGTGGCGCCGTCCGGTTCCTGCTCGAGCAGCCAGGTCATCAGATCCGGCATTGGCAGGGATTCTTCGCAACGGTCGACCATCTCGCGCACGGTGCGTGGTGCGCGTGGGGCTTCGCCTTTCTGGGTTTTGTGCGCTTTCGGGAAGCGTGCCGGTTTCGGTTCGAAACGCGCCAACGCGTACACGTAGGCTTCGACCTGACTGGCGCTGCCGAGGAAAGTACTTTGCGGGCGAGTGAACATCGGCATCGCGGCTTGCGGCACGGCGTCGATGCCTTTGCGGCGGATCGCCGCCAGTGCGAGCGCGGCGCCACGGGTCACGGCGTTGTGCCGGCGGGCTTCTTCACGCAGCGGCAGCAACAGTTCGCGGGCATGCCGCAGAGTCAATTGCGCGCTGGTCTGCATTTCGAGGATGCGCGCGTGGGTGCGCAGCAGCATGTCATCGTCAACCAGATGGCCGAGGCGCTGTTGTTCGCTGAGCATTTTCAGCAACACGGTTTCGACCTTGCGCACGCCTTGTTCGAAGGCGCCGTCGGCGTTCACCAGATCGATCATCGGCTCGACGTATTCGTCCCACGTCGCCAGTACTTCGGCGTAACGCTGACGCAAGGGAATCTGTCGATCGCTGGTTTTGGCGCGTTCGGCTACTGCAACCAGCGCTTGTTCGTCGTTGTCGAGTTTCTTCAGAACATCGCGCACGCGCATGTCGAGCAAACGCAACTGACGGGCGAGGTCGTGACCGTCGCGAACGTCGAACGCATCCTGAATGTAACCGGCCAGGCGTTCGAGGTGACGCAAATAGGCTTCGATTTCCAGGCACAGGCCCAAACGGTGTTCACGACGCAGGTAAGCGAGGAAGTCGTGAATCTGCGCATTGAGCTCGAAACGGTTCGGGCTTTTCGCCACCGGCACCAGAATATCGAGGCGAATCCACACGTCGAGCAGGCTGGTAATGTCCTGCGGCGTGCTGTCCAGTTGTTGGGCGGCCAGTTGCGTGCGCAGTTCGTTGAGGCTCAATGTGCCTTGGTCGAAGTGCTCACACAAAGGCTCCAGAAGCGCCCAGTGTTCAGCGAGGGCGCGCAAGACGCGCTTGGGTTCGATCATCGGAATGCCCGGCTGGTTGGCAATGAAAAGCGGCGATTGTACTGCATCGCAGCCGATACGATTCAATCCAGGGACAGGCTGTTGTTTTTCTTTCGGTCAAGTGATTGATCAACAACGGGCGATCTTGGACGAAGGGCGGTAGAATCAGCCCACTTCAGTTATCCACAAGTGGCCGACCCTTTGCTTATCGAGTCCCGCCGCCGCGCCTATTTGAACGCCATGCAGGTGGTCAATTGGCTGCCGCGCACCGAATTGCCCTTCGCCGCGCCCTCGCGCCCCGAGCTGCTGGACATGCCCGAGCCCGAAGTCGAGGTGCCGTTGGTGCCCGCGCCTCAGGCCGAAGCGCCGGTGCAGCCTGTTGCGCGCCCGAGCGAACGGCCGAAGATCGAAGTGCCGCGCCCGTCGCTGGCGAGCACGCGAACCAACGCCAAACCGGTGGAAGAGGCCGACGACACGCCAGTCGTCGCCAAGCCCGCACCGGTGCCGCCGCCGCGTTTCGCCCTGCAATTATTGCGGGCCGGGCGTTGCCTGCTGCTGGTCGAGTTACCCACAGGCGAACCGTTCCAGAGCCGTGATCCTGCTTATTTATTGCTCAAAGACATGCTGCGTGCCGCCGGTCTGCCGGACGCGCCGCAAATTGTCGGCGAGCCAGTGCGTTGGCCGTGGCTCAATCGCGGCACCATGGATCAAGGCCCGGATGCGGCGCGCGACTTTGTGCAGGGTTTCCTTTCGGTACAAATGGAATCCGCACCCTGCGCCTGCCTGTGGCTGATCGGTCTGCCGGCGGTGCGTTTTGCCGGTGAGGCGGACGCTGAAGCATTCAATCGTGAATTGCAGATCGAAGGTCTGGGCTCAGCCTGGGCCATTCCCGGTCTGGAATTGTTAATGGAAGAGCCACAGCGCAAAGCCGCTGTGTGGCAAGCCATGCGTCGGCTGATGGCGCGCTGGAAAGAATCGAATGAGTGACGCTGTATCGTTCCGCCCGATGATCGAGGCGGATCTGGACGCTGTGCTGAAGATTGAATTCGCCGCGTACAGCCATCCGTGGACACGCGGGATTTTTCTCGACGGCTTGGGCAAATACCAGATCTGGCTGATGTTCGAAGGTGAGCAACAGGTTGGGCATGGTGTGGTGCAGATCATTCTCGATGAGGCGCATCTGCTCAATATCACCGTGAAACCGGAGAGTCAGGGGCGAGGGTTGGGGCTGACGCTGCTGGAGCATCTGATGTCGCGAGCGTATGCGGCTGAGGCTCGGGAGTGTTTTCTCGAAGTGCGCGACAGTAATACGGCGGCGTTCCGGTTGTATGAGCGTTATGGATTTAACGAGATTGGCCGGCGTCGGGATTATTATCCGGCGGTGGGCGGGCGCGAAGACGCCGTGGTCATGGCCTGCACCTTGGTTGACTGAACCTCTTTAAAAGCTTCGCGAGCAAGCCCGCTCCCACATTGGAATTGAGTCGTTCACAAACATTGTGATCAGCACAAAACCCATGTGGGAGCGGGCTTGCTCGCGAAAGCGTCCGGTCAGGCAACGATTATCAACGCTTGCCATCCATCGGATCGCGCCGCGCCAGCTCTGCCTCATCCAGCCCATTACCACCGCCAATGTCATCCTCATCGACAATGCTCAAATCCCAATCCGCCTGATTGCCTTCCCCGGCCTCTTCGGCATCCCGCGCACCGTCTTCATGAATCAGCGTTTCCGGGCTCATGTCATCGTCGGTCGGCTCATGGTCGGCAACCGAGGCGCCAGTCATCCCGGCTTCACGCACGCGTTCATTGGGCATCAACTGCTCGCGTTCACGCTCTGGGATCTCATCACCGATCTTCGCGCTGGGCTCGTCTTCGTCGAAATCCAGCTCATGCACCGAACCCATGCGGTCTTCGTTATCATCGATGGGCTCCGGCTGTACCGCATCGTAAGGGCGTCGTGAATCAGTCATGGCAATTCCTCATACTGTGGGCCTTACTAAGGTGGACTCACCGGGCACACGAGAATTCCAACGAAATCACTTTCGGCTCAAGCGTGACCCCGACGGGCGGTCGACTGTCATACCAGCGCATCTTTCTTGAGGCCTTACAGCATGCATGACTTACAAGACCTGATTGATAACAACGAGCGTTGGGCTGACGCGATCACCAAGGAAGACCCGGATTTCTTCGCCAAACTGGCCCGCCAGCAAACGCCGGAGTATCTGTGGATCGGCTGTTCCGACGCGCGCGTACCGGCCAACGAAATCGTCGGCATGTTGCCGGGCGATCTGTTCGTTCACCGCAATGTTGCCAACGTGGTGCTGCACACTGACCTTAACTGCCTGTCGGTGATCCAGTACGCGGTTGATGTGCTCAAGGTTAAGCACATTCTGGTGACCGGCCACTACGGTTGCGGCGGTGTGCGCGCCTCGATGCAGGATCGCCAGTTCGGCCTGATCGACGGCTGGCTGCGTTCGATTCGCGATCTGTACTACGAAAAACGCGAAGAACTGGCCAAGTTGCCGACCGAAGAAGAACAGGTTGATCGGATGTGCGAACTCAACGTAATCCAGCAAGTGGCCAACGTCGCCCACACCAGCATCATCCAGAACGCCTGGCATCGTGGGCAGAGCCTGTCGATCCACGGCTGCATCTATGGCATCAAGGATGGCCGCTGGAAAAGTCTCAACACCACCATCAGTGGTTTCGAGCAGTTGCCGCCGCAGTATCGTTTGCGTCCGGTCGGCGCGCCGTAATCAGCGTTTCAGCGCAGGCCCGCGTGGCGCCTGCGCTGTAAAAACTGTTGGCCTTCGCGGTTGGGTGGTTCGTCGTAACCGGTGATCCACCCACGACATTGCGACGATCCGCAATGGCAAGCGAACTGGCGCAAGAGTTTGTCTTCAGTGGCCGCGAAATCCATGGTCAGCCGTTCGCCCCTGTGGATATCTTTCAGCGCCCACAGCCAAAATTCGCTCATGTCGAGAAACACGTTGGGGTTGCAGGAATGTTCCAGCAATCCGCAGAAGCGTGGGTCGTAAAGATGCAGGCCGGTTTGCAGTTGCCGGGTCTGACGACATCGATAGGGCAACACTTGTCCCGATACGCGACACATGCGGGTGATGCGCAGAAACTCCCGATGCGCGATCACGGCATCGGCGCCATCGTCATCGTGAATGATTTCGAAGTCATCGCTGGCTGGAAACCCGAGACGCACGGGGAGGCCGGCAAACGGATAAATGCCCGGCGAATCACACGTATGACGGGCGTGAACGGCATGACTATTCATAACGATCCTTGTCCATCGGGTGTTGCGACTTCCGTAGGCTGACGTCCTGTCAGTCCTGCAACACGATTTATGGATCCAATCCTGCGATATATGACAGAACCGGTCTACTGTCAGATCTGACAGGCGCGATTCGCGCTTTTACGCGTCAGCCAAAACTGACGCGCAAATACCTATAAATGAGGGGCCGGGACGGCAGCGGCAGGCAGCGGTGCCTGCAATTGCTGCAGTTCAGCCCTGATCGGCGTGGTGGTGCATTTCGCGGCGGCTTGTTCTGCGCTCAGATTGCGAATCGAGGTGTAGAACAGCTCGCAGGTTTTGACCTTCTGCGTCACCTGCCAGGTTTGTGTGCAGCTGTTGAGCAGAGTCTTCGGGTCGCTGCCCGGTTTGCTGCCCATTCCGGCCTGCCAGCAAGCGGCGCTCAAATCCTGTCCCATCACTTTCAGGCCGGCAGCATCGGCTTTGGCTTGTGCGTCATCACCGGTGTAGCTTTTCGGGTCGGCGGCGTACCAGATGTAACTCGGGTGATTGGAACCCAATACCGGCACGTTCACGCCTTTGCTCGGTGTGATGGTGGCGAGGCCCAACACGCCCACGGTCGGCCCGTATTGGTCTTTGATCCAGTTTCTGACGGGCGATCCAAAAGCCACCATCGGCAGCACGCTACCGCTGGCGCTCTGGCTGAACTGTTTGACCAGCGTGGTCTGGTAGTCCTTGAAGTAACCGTAGACGCCTTCCAGATCACTGCCGGCGCTGGCGGGCGCGGCGATCGGGGCGATGTCGATGATGGTTTGAAACGCCGGTGTTTGCGCCGCAGGAATACCGTTGGCGGTCAGCAACGTTGCCCAGCGATCGGTGGTGTTCGAGCGCAGGTAATCCTGCGCCTGGGTCAGCGAATAATCCGGCGGGAAGTGCAGCAGTTCGATGCTTTTACGGTTTTCCAGGGCCATGCCCAGCGGCAGGAACAGATACCAGCTGTACGCCCATTTGCCGTCGGCGTTGAGTTGGCTGGCGCCTTTGTAAGCCAGATCGCCAGCATCGAGCAGCTCCGACAACGGTTTGCCGTAACCCTTCGGCACGCCGGTTATCTCGGCGTAGAGCTGACCGTTATCAGTCTTCACCAACACCTTCGCATTGGCGTAACCGTCGCGTTGTACGCTCTGGTTCAGGTAGTGGGCGACGGTCTGCTCCAGCGTCCAGTTGCGAAAGCAGATGACGCTGCAGTTGTTGGGGTAAGCGAAGAGACGGGTAACGCGTTCGCTGCTGCCGAGTTTCAGGTCGACATCGGCGTGGGCGGCGGCGCTCAGCGTGAGCGCGGCGAGGGTGAGTCCTGCGATTTTCAACATGCTCAGATCCTTTTCAGCGTGAGTCCCCCTCGTTCGGGGGCGCCTCATAGTGGATCAGCCGCGATGCCCGGAAAAGCCGGACAACACGGTTTTTTGTGCGCAAGTCGCAGGCGGGTTTATCCGGCCGGAAAGTGCAGGGCGTTGCTCAGATCGCCCATGGGTTGTTGCCCGCGCGCAGTCATCGCGTCATCGCGCTGCTTGAGGCCGTCGAACTTTTCCCATTGGGGGATGTGACGGTTGGGTTACAAATGGTGCGGTGATTGTTGATCTGCTGCACGGTTAGACTTTCGCGATTGAATCCTGGCGCGATAAACCATGAAGCCCTCTACTGCTCTTGATTTGCAACGAATCGCTGTCCGTGCGGTTGCCCGCCGATTTCAGATGGGCAACCTTCGTGTTTTTGGTTCGGTGGCCATGGGCACCGATACAGAAGGCAGTGATCTCGACCTTTTGGTCGATCCAAAGCCCGGCACCACATTGTTTGATCTAGGAGGGCTTCAGGTGGAGCTTGAGGAATTGCTGGGCGTCACCGTTGACTTGCGAACCCCGGAAGATATTCCACTCAAATTTCGCCAACAGGTTTTGGAACAGTCGCGACCTGTATGAAAAGGGAACTGATCTATCAGTTAATAACTGAATGAGACTGCGAATAATGGGTGTGAAGTCTGGACGGTGACTCAAGTTCGAAGTGAAACAAATGTGGGAGCGGGCTTGCTCGCGAAGGCGGTGTATCAATCAGCAATGATGTTGACTGACCCACCGCTTTCGCGAGCAAGCCCGCTCCCACAGGGGAATTACTTCGTCAGGTAGATCCGGTTTACGGCATCACCGGCGGCGTATACGCCAATGTCGTCCCCAGCGCCCACAGCAAAAACAGCACCAGCGGCGTGTGCACCAGCAGTTGTACGAACGAGAAGCCGATCAGGTCCCGCGCCTTTAATCCGAGCACACCCAGCAACGGCAGCATGTAAAACGGGTTGATCAGGTTCGGCAGGGCTTCGGCCGCGTTGTAGATCTGCACCGCCCAGCCGAGGTGGTATTGCAGATCGTTGGCGACCTGCATCACGTACGGCGCTTCGATGATCCACTTGCCGCCACCCGACGGAATGAAGAAGCCGAGAATCGCCGAGTACACGCCCATCAGCAGCGCATAGGTGTCGTGGGAGGCGATGCTGACGAAGAACGTCGAGATGTGGTGCGCCAGCGTCTGTGCGTCGGCGCCTTTGACCGTGGTCATCAGTGCGGCAATCGAGCCGTACAGCGGGAACTGGATCAGCACGCCGGTGGTGGTCGGCACCGCGCGCGACACCGCATCGAGGAAGCTGCGCGGGCGCCAGTGCAGCAGCGCGCCGAGCATGATGAACAGGAAGTTGTAGGTGTTCAGCCCGGAAATCGCGGTGATCGCCGGTTTGGTCGAGAACTCGTGGAACAACCATCCCGCCGCCAGCAGCACCAGCACGATGATCAGCAGTGGGCTGTGTTCAAGCCATTCGCCCGGGCGAGTGCGTGGTTGCAGCGGCGGCAGGTTGAAGGCCGGGTCGATGCCGCAGGCCTTGGCGTCCCGTGCTGAGTTCGGGCCGGGCGCGGTGGCGTAGGCGATGATGATCGAGATCACGATCAGCGCCAGCAGCATCACGCCGGACTGCCAGAGGAAAATCGTTTCGGTGAACGGAATCACTCCGGTGATCGACAGAATCGACGGCGGCAGGCTGCCCGGGTTGGCCTGCAACTGTGCGGCCGACGACGACAGGCCCAAGGCCCACACGGCGCCAAGCCCCAGATAGGCAGCGGCCCCGGCAGCGCGGTAATCCATTTTCAGATCGGTGCGGCGGGCGAGGGCGCGTACCAGCAAACCGCCGAACACCAGCGACAGGCCCCAGTTGAGCAGCGACGCAACCATCGAGATCAAGGCGACCCAAGCCACGGCGGAGCGACCGTTTTTCGGGATGCGCGCCAGACGATCGATCAGTTTCACGGCGGGCGGCGAGCTGGCGACGACGTAGCCGCCGATCACCACGAAGGCCATTTGCATGGTGAACGGGATCAGGCTCCAGAAGCCGTCACCGAAAGCCATCGCGGCGTCGGTGGGTTTGGCGCCCATGGCCATTGTCGCCAGCGCGACGATGATGACGGCCAGCGCGGCGAACACCCAGGAATCGGGAAACCAGCGTTCGGCGAAGTTGGAACAGCGCAAGGCGAAGCGCGCGGAGCGGCTATCTTCGATATCAGCGGCCACAGAAGTACCTCGGATTTTTTATGGTTATTTTGATCCAGCGGTGTGCTACCCATTCAGGCAAAGCGGTGAACCCTGTGGGAGCGAGCCTGCTCGCGAAGAGGCCGGCACATTCAACATAAATGTTGCCTGAGCTGACGCTTTCGCGAGCAGGCTCGCTCCCACAAGGGGGCACTTTGGTTTGCCGGCGTTAGAGCGGGCCCCGCCTGGACAGGCCCCAACAGTAAATCAAGCCGAGGCGTTTTGTGAGCAGGTTTTTCCAAATCAGGACTATGGTCTAACGGGTTGTCCATCCGTCCATTTGCGTAGACCATGTGCGCCTTGGTTTTTTGCCTGTGCCAGAGTTCTTTGTCATGACTGCCAATTCCGCTGCGCAACCCGCGCCGTTCAGCCGCTCCGACTACAAGACCCTCGGCCTTGCAGCCCTCGGTGGCGCGCTGGAAATCTATGATTTCATCATTTTCGTATTCTTCGCCCTGACCCTCAGTCAGCTGTTCTTCCCGCCGGAAATGCCCGAATGGCTGCGCCTGCTGCAAAGCTTCGGGATCTTTGTCACCGGTTACCTGGCGCGGCCGCTGGGCGGTATTTTGATGGCGCATTTCGCCGACCGCATGGGGCGCAAGAAAGTCTTCAGCCTGAGCATCCTGATGATGGCGCTGCCGTGCCTACTGATCGGGATCATGCCGACCTACGCGCAGATCGGTTACTTCGCGCCGCTGTTGCTGCTGGCGCTGCGCATCCTCCAAGGGGCGGCGGTCGGCGGCGAAGTGCCGAGTGCCTGGGTGTTCGTCGCTGAACATGCACCTGCTGGCCATCGCGGTTATGCGCTGGGCTTCCTCCAGGCCGGGCTGACCTTCGGTTACCTGATCGGCGCGTTGACCGCGACGTTTCTGGCGCAAGTGTTCACCCCGGCGGAAATCCTCGATTACGCCTGGCGCTATCCGTTCCTGCTTGGCGGTGTGTTCGGCGTGATCGGCGTCTACCTGCGTCGCTGGCTGAGCGAAACGCCGGTGTTCATGGCCATGGAAGCGCAGCGCGAGGCACGCGTTGAACTGCCGTTGCGCACCGTGTTGCGCGAACACCGACTGGCGATGTTGCCAGCCATGCTGCTGACCTGCGTGCTGACCTCGGCGGTGGTGGTGTTCGTCGTCATCACGCCGACCATGATGCAGAAAACCTTCGGCATGAGCGCCAGCCACACCTTCGGCCTCAGCGCCTTGGGTATCGTCTTTCTCAATATCGGCTGCGTGATCGCCGGGTTGCTGGTCGACCGCATCGGCGCCTGGCGCACGGTCATGCTCTATAGCCTGTTGCTGCCGCTGGGCATTGCCGTGCTCTACGGTTGCCTGATCAGCGGCGGCGACTGGATTGGCATCGCCTACGCCATCGCGGGTCTCGCCTGCGGCGTGGTGGGTGCGGTGCCGTCGGTGATGGTCGGGTTGTTCCCGGCGCGTATTCGCGTGTCAGGCATTTCCTTCACCTACAACATTGCCTACGCCGCGTGGGCAAGTATCACACCGCTGTTGCTGATCGGTCTGATGCCGTGGAGCCCGTGGATCTGCGTGATGTTCTGCGCGGTGATGGGCGCGGTCGGTATCGTCAGCGCGGCGTATTTCGGCGCGCGGATGCCGCGCACGGGACAATGTCAGGTAGCCGGAACTGCCTGACAACGTACGTCCGAACTATTTTTGACTGAGGAGTCTCAAGCGCTCTTCAGAAACGCTGCGCAAGGCCGATGGTTAGGCTGCATCCCGCTCTCTAACCTGTCCATCGGTACTTTCCCATGTTCAACAAACGCTTGAAGCAAGAGCTGGCCGCTCTTCGTGAAGAACTCTCCAGCCTTGTGCAAGTGAAGGAAAGCCTTGAAAGCGAGATGCTGGTGCTGACCCTCGAGCCCGACGGCCGGGTGCAGTCGGTCAATCAGAACTTCCTCACCGAGATGCTCTACAAGAGCCACGATCTGATTGGCCGCGCGATCGAAGACATCGTTCCGGCCCACGTGAAGTCCGATGAATTTCATCAGCGCTTCAAAAACGCCATGAACCGTGGCGAGCATTTCGCTGGCGCGATTCGTTTGCTGCGCGGCAATGGTGAAGAGGCGTGGCTGCGCTCGATCGTGCAGCCGGTGCGCACGTCGGATGGGCGGATCAAGAACATCTCGATCTACGCCAGTGACCTGACGCGCACCATCGAAGCCTCCCGCGAACACGAAAACCTGATCGGCGCGCTGGTGCGTTCCACTGCCGTAATCGAGTTCGATCTCAACGGTAATGTACTGGCCGCCAATGATCGTTTCCTAAGCGGCATGGGTTACAGCCTGGCGCAGATCAAGGGCAAACATCACCGGATGTTTTGCGAGCCGCAGGAGTACAACAGCGCCGAGTACGCGAACTTTTGGCGTCGTTTGAACAACGGTGAGTTCGTCGCCGACCGTTTCAGACGGGTCGACAGCCATGGTCGTACAGTCTGGCTGGAAGCGTCCTACAACCCTGTGGTCGATGCCAACAACAAACTGTACAAAGTGGTGAAGTTCGCCACGGTGATCACCGATCAGGTCAATCGCGAACAAGCCGTTGCCGAAGCGGCCAACATTGCCTACAGCACTTCGCAACAAACCGACAGCACGGCGCAGCGCGGCACCACAGTGGTGACCGAGGCGGTCAATGTGATGCGCGATTTGTCGCGACACATGCAGACGGCGGGTGAGGGCATTGAAGCGCTGAACGAGCAGTCGCTGGTGATCGGCACCATCGTCAAAACCATCAGCGGGATTGCTGAACAGACCAACCTGCTGGCGCTCAACGCGGCGATCGAAGCGGCGCGTGCCGGTGAACAGGGGCGCGGTTTTGCCGTGGTGGCCGATGAAGTGCGGCAACTGGCTTCGCGCACCAGTCAGGCGACGGACGAAATTGTCGGCGTGGTGCGGCAGAACCAGGAAATGGCGCGCAACGCCGTGGCCCTGATGACTGACGGCAAGCTTCAAGCTGAACAGGGGCTGGCGCTGGCGGCAGAGGCGGGCACGGTGATTGTCGAGATTCAGGACGGTGCGCAGAAAGTGGTGAATGCGGTTGGCCAGTTCGCCAATCAACTTTCCAACTGAAGATCCACCCAATCCCTGTAGGAGCTGTCGAGTAAAACGAGGCTGCGATCTTTTGATCTTGCTGTTGAGGGCCAAGATCAAAAGATCGCAGCGTTCCGCAGCTCCTACAGGTTTTTCACCAGCAGATATTTCGGTGCTGGCGCTACAATCGGCTCCTTTTCTCCCCGGAGCAGATCCCCATGAGCGCCGACCATCGCCGCCCGGTTCCCCTCAACAAAGCCTACCGTTTGCTCAACCACGGGCCGACCGTATTGGTCAGCGCCGCGCACAACGGCCAGCGCAATATCATGGCTGCCGCCTGGGCGATGCCACTGGATTTCGAGCCGCCGAAAGTCGCCGTCGTACTCGATAAATCAACTTGGACGCGACAGTTGCTCGAAGCCTCGGGCACCTTCGTCCTCAACGTGCCGTGCGCGCAACAGGCCGATATTGTGCAAACCGTCGGTAACACTTCCGGTCTGGACATCGTTGGCAGTCAAAGCCGCGACAAATTCGAAGCCTATGGCCTGCAAACCTTCGCCGGGGAGCTTGTTAAGGCGCCGCTGCTCGACGGCTGCGTCGCCTGGCTTGAATGTCGTTTGTTGCCGGAGCCGCACAATCATCAGCAATACGATCTGTTCCTCGCCGAAGTGATTGCCGCGCACGCCGATGCGCGCGTGTTTAGCGAAGGGCGTTGGCATTTCGACGGCCACGATTCGTTGCGTACGCTGCACCACGTGGCGGGCGGGCATTTCCTCACTATTGGCGATGCGCTGGATGGCAAAGTGCTGGATGCCAATCTATCGAAATGAAACATAAATTAACGTTTTGCAGTAATTAATTATTGTTTTGCGATAATTTAATCGGCTATGGTTTGTCTCACATTCATTCTGTGAGGCTTCCCATGACTTCTGTTTCTCTCGCGCAATTCAGCCGGCGTATGGCCACGGTCACATTGCTGTTGATCATTCTGATGCTGTTGCTCAACGCTGCGGTCTGGCTATTCCCGTCGCTGGGTAGCAAGGATGGTTTGGGCTTGGGGTTCGCACTGAGCGATCGCCAGCTCTCGGACATGACCAGCGCCGCTGCCGTCTTTCCGTGGTGGCAAACGTTGGGCGCCATCGTACTGTCGAGTATTCCCCTGATCGCATTGGCCTTTGGTTTGAGGGCGCTGCGCCGTCTGTTCCAGTGCTACGCCACGGGTGAGTATTTTTCCGCAGAAGCGGCCGGTCATCTGGGTAAGGTCGGGCGCGCCGTGGCGCTTTGGGTGCTGCTGGATTTTCTATGCGAACCGATGCTCAGTCTGTGGATTACGCAAAATGCGCCGGTCGGCGAGCGAATGGTGACCTTAAGCGTCACAGCGTCCACCTTCGTCGCGTTGTTCATGGCCGGCTGCATTTCGATCATTGCGCGTATCCTGTCGCAGGCCAGCGAAGTGGATTCCGAAAACCGTACTTTTATTTGAGATCGCTATGTCTATCGTGATTCAACTGGACGTGATGCTCGCCCTGCGCAAGGTCAAATCCAAGGATCTGGCCGCCGCCATCGGCATCACCGAAGCCAATCTGTCCTTACTCAAACAGGGCAAGGTCAAAGGTTTGCGTCTGGCGACCCTGGACGCCATTTGTGAATACCTCAACTGCCAACCCGGCGACTTGCTGATCCGCGTGCCGGAGGGCGAACCGGCTGTTTAAAAGCACTGCCCAACCCATGGCAAAACGCGGCGGGATGTTGCAAGGTGTGGGCATTGTCGAATCAATCAGGCACATGCCCCATGGATATCTCTGCCGTGAGCTACCTCGCTCCACTGCTGTCGCTGGCGCTGTTGTGGACAGTCGCCGTGGTCACGCCGGGGCCGAACTTCTTCAACATCGCGCAACTGGCCGTCAGCCGTTCGCGACGCCATGGCGTTGTTGCCGCACTCGGCGTGGCCAGCGGCACGGTGTTGTGGGGACTGGCCGGCGGCTTGGGCATCCAGTCATTGTTCAGCGCCGCACCGACGCTGTATCTCAGTTTCAAGATCGCCGGGGGCTGCTACCTGATCTACCTCGGCCTCAAGCAATTCAAACGCAAGGCTGCCATCGCGCCGGGCACCGTGGACGCGTCGCAGCAAACACTGCGCGGCGCCTATGCCCGAGGCTTTCTCGGCAACATGACCAATCCAAAATCGGCACTGTTCGTCGCCACCATCTTCGCTACCGCAATGCCGGCACACATACCGCCGTTATTGCTGGCGCTGGCGGTACTGACCATGGCCACGTTGTCGTTCAGTTGGTATTGCAGCGTCGCACTCTTTTTCGCCAGCCGCCGGGTGGCGAGTGTTTACGAACGCTCGCGTAAGTGGCTGGATCGACTGGCCGGTGGTTGCTACTTGCTGTTTGGCGCACATCTGGTGGCGAGTCGTTGAGCGCATTGGGTGTATCTGTCTCAGGGCAAGTCGAGAGGAAAATGCTTCGCTTCGTAGGCTTCGATCAAGGTGATCAATACCTCGAAGTAATCCCCTTCAGGCGTACCAGGTACAGGTTCATTGTCGAAAAGTGCGGAAACGTTTTTGAGCGCCGCACGGTAGTCTTCTTCGGTGTGGATCGGACGGATGTTCATGGGGAAAACTCCATTTCAACGAACGGACTCACTCTACCTCTGCGTACAATTTTCAGGGGTAGGAAAAGGCGACGTGACATTGCCGTAGCTTCCGAGCCCGCATAAAAAAAGGCCTACCTCCCAGTAAGCCTTTTCCGTCTTTCATGTAAGCATCAATCCCCCAACGCTTCCCCTTCACGCCGTGGGTCCGCACCACCTTCCAGCGTTGCATTGCCCTGCGCATCCTTGACCCGAACAATCGCTTGGGTGCCGCTGGTCATGTCGATTTCATTCACTGCATGCCCTTTGTCCTTCAACGCCTGAATCAGCATCGGGCTGAATTGGCCTTGTTCCAGTTCGGTCGGGCCGTTGCGGCTGCCGAAGTTGGGCAGGCTGATGGCGCTTTGTGGGTCGAGATTCCAGTCGAGCAGGCCGATGGTGGTTTTTGCCACGTATTCGATGATCTGCGAACCGCCCGGTGAGCCGACGCTGGCGAGGAATTCGCCGCTGTTGCGATCGAAGATCAAGGTCGGTGCCATCGACGAGCGTGGGCGTTTGCCGGGCTCGACGCGGTTGGCGACTTTTTGGCCGTTCTCTTCAGGGATAAAGGAGAAGTCGGTCATCTGGTTGTTAAGCAGAAAACCCTGAACCATCAGGTGCGAACCGAACGCCGCTTCGATGGTGGTGGTCATCGATACGGCGCCGCCGAGGTCATCCACCGCGACCACTTGCGAGGTCGAGATGCGCAGTGGCGAACGATCCGGTGCGTAGGCCACTTGCACGCCCGGTGGTGTGCCGGGTTTGGCGGTGCCCATGCTGCGCTCGCCGATCAGGCTGGCGCGGCTGGCCAGATAACCCGGGTCGACCAGGCCTTTCACTGGCACCGGAACGAAGTCGGTATCGGCGACATATTGCGCACGATCGGCGTAGGCCAGACGTTCAGCTTCGGCGATCAGGTGCACCGCTTGTGGCGCGGGTTCGATGCCGGCGGGTTTGTCGGTTTTCACTGGTTTCAGCGGGGTGAGCGACAAGCGCGGATCGCGGGTTTCCAGCGCCTGCAAGGTGCCGAGAATCTGCGCCACGGCGATGCCGCCCGACGACGGTGGCGGCATGCCGCAGACTTGCCAGCGTTTGTAATCGGTGCACAGCGGCGCGCGTTCTTTGGCTTGATAGTGCTGAAGATCATTCAGCGACAGGCTGCCCGGGTTGGCGTGGCCCTGAACCTTGGCGACGATTTCTTCAGCGATCGGGCCTTTGTACAGCGCAACGGCGCCTTCGTTGGCGATGCGTTTGAGCACGGCGGCCAATGCTGGATTCTGCAAGCGCGTGCCGACCGCTTTGACACTGCCATCGGCATTGAGGAAATACGCGGCCATGTCCGGCGAATTGCGAATCACCGGATCAGATTCCAGCAGCGAATGCAGGCGCGGGGAAATCGCGAAACCTTGTTCGGCAAGTTTGATCGCCGGTTCGAACAGTTTGGCCCATGGCAGGCGACCGTGTTGTTTATGCGCCATTTCCAGTGCGCGCAAAACGCCAGGAGTGCCAACGGAGCGGCCGCCAATTTGCGCCTGGGGAAACGACATCGGTTTACCGTCAGGGCGCAGAAAGAGTTTCTCGGTTGCGCCGGCCGGCGCGGTTTCGCGACCGTCATAGGTGCGCACCTGTTTGCCGTCCCACAGCACGATCATCGCGCCGCCACCGATCCCGGAGGATTGCGGCTCAACCAGCGTCAGCACGGCCTGCATCGCAATCGCTGCATCAATCGCCGAACCGCCCTGACGCAACATCTCGCGACCGGCCTCGGCAGCCAGTGGATTGGCAGCGGCGGCCATGTGTTTGCTGGCGTGACGGGTTTGCAGATCGGTGCGGAAACCCGACGCGGCTTCCGGTGCCAACGGCATGACCGAGGAGGGCGGGGCGTTGCACGCGGTGAGGGTCAGGGCACTGATGATCAGCGTCAGGGCAGGCAGGCGAAAGCGGCTCAAGGGCAAGGCTGAAAACACGCGGGCTCTCCGTCCGTGGATTAAAAGTCTGAGGGACTCTATCGACCGGTCGGTCGAGACGCAAACCGATGGGCATTTTTGTCTTTCTTTTCAGGGCGGATGTTCGCTAGGGTCAACCTTAACTGATGGACCATAACGACTCCCTGTAGGAGTGAGCCTGCTCGCGATAGCGTCATCACATTCAACATCATTGCTGACTGATCCAGCGCTATCGCGAGCAGGCTCACTCCTACAGTTGAAAGGCATAAAAATCACAAGAGGCCAGGCATGCACAGCGAGTTTCCCACCGAGTCCAGTTACCGCATTCAACGCGAACAGTTTCTCGCCGCCGCCAATGCCGCCGGGGCGTCAATCACCTCCTACGCACATCCGCGCTGTGGCCCGTTTGGCGAGCCGTTGAGCACCGACGTCGCCGTGCTCGGTAACCCGCAGGCAAAAAAACGTCTGGTGGCGCTCAGCGGCACTCACGGCGTGGAAGGCTATTACGGTTCCGACTGCCAAATCGATTGGCTGAAAGCATTCGCACCCGGCTCGCTGCCCAAGGATGTCGCGGTGATCATGGTTCACCTGATCAACCCGTGGGGCACGGCGTGGCTGCGTCGAGTCAACGAAGACAACATCGACCTCAACCGCAATCATCTGGATTTCACCGAAGCGTTGCTGGATAACCGTGCTTACGCGGCATTGCACAACATCTACGCCTGCACCGACCTGAATGGCCCCGAGCGTCAACGCGCCGATGCCTTGCTCGATGCGCAGATCAACGAACACGGCTGGCCGGCGGTGATGTCGATTGTCGAGGGCGGGCAGCACAGTCATCCGGATGGATTGTTCTATGGCGGTCGCGCGCCGAGCTGGTCGAATCGCACGTTGCATCAAATCATCGAAGCGCACTTGGCCGGCGCGGACACCGTGATGTGTTTCGACCTGCACACCGGCGCTGGCGAATACGGTCATCCGATGTTGCTGACGATCACCCAAACGCCGTACCCGGCACTCTCCAAGGCGCAGTCGATTTACGGGCCATGGCTTTACACGCTGCACACCGGCGCCGACACCTTAAGCGAAACCGGCGTCGCCGCGACCGCCACCGGTTACACCTCGCAGGCATTGGTCGATGCCTTGCCAGACGTGCAATTGATGCCGTTCGTGATCGAGTGCGGCACCTATCCCGGCGCGGATGTGCATCGGTATTTACGTGACGACCATTGGCTGCATCTACACGGTGATCCGCTGGATGCGACGGGGAGGGCGATCAAACTGAATCTGCTGGAACAGTTTTACCCGGCCGATCCCGACTGGCGGGCGATGGTGGGTTTGCGTACCCGGCAAATCTGGGCGAAAGGATTGGCGGCACTGGCAGGCTGAAACGCTGGAAGAGGGGAGAAATCCCCTCACCATAAAACCGGCGCTTTTCTCGAGGCATAAAAAAACGGCCTACCTTTCGGTAAGCCGTTTTTAGTACTTGGTGGCTACACAGGGACTTGAACCCCGGACCCCAGCATTATGAATGCTATGCTCTAACCAACTGAGCTATGTAGCCAAGTGGCGCGCATTATTCCCCTGAAATGGAAAAGCGTCAAGCGTAAATTTAAAAAATTTTTCTACGCTTTCAACCGTTTATCAAAATCACTGGCTCAGCAGCGGCGAAGGGCAGCGTTGGAACCAGCGGCTGGCCTGTTCATACGCGTGCGCCAATTGCAGAACAGCGAAGTCTGCCTGGTGCTTGCCGATGATCTGCAGCCCCATCGGCAAACCCTGCGCATTGAATCCAGCCTGAACGCTCGCCACTGGGCAACCCGACAACGTGCCGGGGATCACCACTTCCATCCAGCGATGATAAGTGTCCATGTTCACGCCTTCGATCGACGTCGGCCACGGCTGGGTCTTGTCGAACGGAAAGACTTGAGCGCTCGGCAACAACAGGTAGTCGTATTTTTCGAATAACTTCGAGATCGCCCGATACCAATCACTGCGCACCGCCGATGCGGTAAACACTTCGCTGGCGGAAAGCTGCAAACCGTTTTCCACTTCCCAGATCGCTTCCGGTTTCAACAGCGCACGCTTTTGCGGATCGGCGTAAGTCGCGCCCAACGAACCGGCGACCATCCAGTGGCGCAACGTGCGCCAACTGCTCCACAAGCGCTCAGGCGCGAAACCCGGATCCGCTGCCTCGACGTGGCAGCCAATGCTTTCGAAGTCGCCGAAGGTCTTCTCGCACAGCGACAGCACGCCGTTCTCCATCGGCAGATAACCATTGAAGTCACCCAGCCAGCCCAGCCGTGTGCCTGTGAAATCACGTTCCAGCGGCGCCGCAAACGCCTCACCGGATTCGGCGATGGACAGCGGCGCTCGCGCATCAGCGCCGGCCTGCACCGACAGCAGCAACGCCGCGTCACGCACGCTGCGCGCCATCGGGCCTTCGTAACCGAGCTGATCGATAAACAGATCGGCACTGTCATCAAACGGTACGCGACCCTGCGACGGGCGGAAGCCGAAGATGTTGTTGAATGCCGCCGGATTGCGCAGTGAGCCCATCATGTCGCTGCCGTCGGCCACGGGCACCAGATGCATCGCCAGCGCCGCGCCTGCGCCACCGCTGCTGCCGCCGGCGGTTTTGCTCGGGTCATACGCGCAACCGGTGGCGCCGAACAATGGGTTGTAGCTTTGCGAGCCGAGGCCGAATTCCGGGGTGTTGGTCTTGCCGATGATGATCGCGCCGGCGTTCTTGATCCGCTCGACCATGATGCCGTCACGCTCGGGCACAAAATCCTTGTACAGCGGCGAACCCATGGTGGTGCGAATGCCACGGGTCAGCGACAGATCCTTGATCGCGTGCGGCAGGCCGTGCATCCAGCCATGGTATTCGCCGCGCAGCAGTTCAGCGTCGCGCTGACCGGCCTGAGCCAGTAGATCTTCAGGCGCTTGCAGGCTGATCAACGCATTGACCTTGGGGTTGAAGCGTTCGATGTGTGCAAGGTACGTCTGCATCACTTCGCGGCAGGAAACCTGGCGCAGGCGAATGCGCTCGGCGAGCTCATGGGCCTGCAACAGGACCAGTTCGCTGATGTTATTAGAATTCATTGCAAGCAGCCTTCAAGACGACTGGAAAAACGCCCCGGCCTCGCGCCGGGGCGGCAGGGATCAACGCATCAGGTTGGTCCAGAGACGGTCGGCCAGACGGATCGAGCCTTCGCCGCAGGTCTTGCTGAACACCACTTTGGTGCCTTGCGGAATGTGCAGCTCCGGTGCGTCCTTGAGCGAGGCATCGAGGAACGGTTCGACGCCTTTGATCGGGCTCTGATGCTTGAGGAAGTTCTGCGTCATCGCCGCATTTTCAGGCTGGCTGAGGAACGCAATGAACGCCTTGGCATTCGCTGGATTCTTGCTGCCGGTCGGAATGACCATGTTGTCGACCCACGCCAGCACGCCTTCTTTCGGGTACAGATATTTCAGCGTCGGTTTCATTTCGCGGGCGCGCATCGACGAGCCGCCCCAGAACATCGACATGTCGATTTCACCCGAAGCGAGGTTTTCGCGGATCGAACCGGCCTTCGAGCTGTAGGTTTTCACGTACGGCTTCTGCGCCTTGAGCAACGTCAGAATCTGCTGCATCTGCTTCGGATCTTCGGTGCACAACGGGATGTCGAGGTAGAGGCTGGCCATGTCTACCGCATCGCTGACCGCGTCGAACATGTTGATCCGGCCTTGCAGTTCGGCCGGCGGCTCATACAAGACTTTGTAGCTGTCGGCCGGGCCGCTGTAGCGCGCGGTGTCGAGCACCACGCTGGTGGTGCCCCAAATGAACGGCACCGAATACGCGCCCTCGGGATCCCAGCTTGGTTTTTTCAGATTGTCGGCAACGTTGGCGTAATACGCTTCTTTGACAGGGTCGAAGCGTTCCAGGAGTTTTTCCTGAATCAGGATCGGCACGAATTGATGCGACGGAATCGCCACGTCATAACCGGCGCCGCCCTGTTTCAGTTTCGCCAGCAGCGTCTCGTTTGAGTCATAGGAATCGACGGTGACTTCGATGCCGGTCTGCTTCTGGAACTTGGCGAGAATCTCCGGCGAAAAGTAGCCGCTCCAGCTCACCACGTTGAGTTTCTCGGCGGCCTGAACACTGACGGCCATGGTCAGCGGCACAGTCAGGAACAACGAAGTGCCGACGCTTTTTATCCACTTGCTCATGTCATTTCCCCACAGTAGGTAGAAGGTTCAGGCGTTCTTTTTGCCCAACAGGTAAGAGAGGCTGACGAACAGCACCGAGACGCCCAGGATCAGCGTCGACACGGCGTTGACGTCGGGTGTCACACCCATGCGCAGCAGGCCGAAGATGAAGATCGGCAGGGTGGTGGTGCCGGCCTGCGAGACCATCATCGAGATCACGAAGTTATCCAGCGAGACGATGAAGGCCAGCATCAATCCGGAGAAAATCCCCGGCATCAGCAGCGGCAGCGTGACCTTGCGAAAGGTGCGCCACGGGCCGGCGTAGAGATCGGCCGAGGCTTGCTCCAGCGACAGATCCATATCGTTCAGACGTGCACGAATCGGCAGGTAGGCGAAAGGAATGCAGAACACCGTGTGCGCGATGATCAGGTTGCCGTAACCCAGCGACAGGCCGATGGTCGAGAACAGCGCCAGCGTTGCCACGCCGACGACGATTTCTGGCAACACCAGCGGCAACATGATCGCGCCCATCGACAGTTGCAGGCCTTTGAAACTGGCCCCGCGCGAGGTACCGAGCGCGGCGAGGGTGGCAATCGCCGTGGCAATAACGCTGGCGCACACCGCGATCAACAGGCTGTTGCTGGCGGCCTGGCGCAAGGCCTGATTGGCGAACGCGGCGCGGTACCAGTCGAGGCTGAAACCGGTCCACACCGTCGCCGACTGATTGGCATTGAACGAGAACACCACCAGCACCACGATCGGCGCATAGAGGTACAGATAGAACAGAAAACTGAAACCGCCGAACCCTGGAAAGTCCTGCACGCCCAGCCCTTTGCGTTTGAATAAAGCGAGCATCACGCACCTCCTTTGGCGATGCGCTGACGCTCGGCGCGCAAGGCATACACAGTCAGCACCAACATCACTGCGGCCATCAGCACCAGCGACAGCGCCGCGCCGAATGGCCAGTTACGCGAGTCACTGAACTGGCGGAAGATCAGGTTGCCAAGCATCATTCGCGTGCCGCCGCCGAGCAGTTCCGGGGCAATCATCGCGCCCAGGCACGGTACGAAGGTGAGGATGGCGCCGGCGAGAATCCCCGGTTTGGCGATCGGCAACACCACTTTGCGCAAGGTGCGCACGCGGCCGGCGTAGAGATCCTGCGCAGCTTCGAGCAGGCGGGTGTCCATTTTTTCCAGCGTCGCGTAGATCGGCAAAACCACGAATGGCGCGTAGGTGTAAACCAGCCCCAGCAGCACCGCGCCGTCGGTGTACAACAACTGCAACGGTTCATGGATCACGCCCATGCCCATCAGGCTGTTGTTGATTACGCCGGTGTTACGCAGCAGCAAAATCCACGCGTAGGTGCGGATCAGCAGGTTGGCCCAGAACGGCACGGTGATCAGAAAAATCAGCAAGCCGCGCCGGTGCGCCGGTTGCATCGCCAGCCACACGGCGACCGGAAAACCGATCAGCAGGGTGATGATCGTGGTCAGCCCGGCGATGCCAATCGAGCGCAGGGCGATGAGCAGATAGGAGTCGGTAAACGCCAGGCTGTCATCCATTTGCCGCTCGAACAGCAACGAGGTGTACGCCTCACTGCTGAAGACTTTATTGACCCCGCCGTAGGGGTTGGCTTCCATCAGCGAATAGCCGATGACAATCAGGATCGGCACCACCAGAAACAGGCAGATGGCGGTCAGCGCCGGGCTGACACCGAGAAAACTCTGGAAGGCCTTGCGACGTTCCAGGGTGTTGGCAATCGGTAAGGCGTGCATGGCAATTTCTCCGGCTCAATCGTGCAGGACGCTGGCGCTACCACGGTCAAACAGCAGACCGGCCTGGGAGCCGACGGCGAAACGCAGGCTCTGGTCGACGCAATTGGGCGTGCGCACGGTGAGACGCGAACCGTCGCTGAGGCTGACCTGATATTGCAGGTCGGTGCCAAGGTAGATCTGCGCGTCGATCCGGCACGGCAAGGCAGCCTCGGTAGCGGCGGGCACCAGGTGCAGGCGCTCGGGGCGAACCGACAGCGATACGCTGGCGCCGACCTGCACGTCATCGCACGCTTGCGCCGGCAGCGGATGACCGGCCGGCCCGGCGAACCACGCCTGACCGTCTTCCACACGAGTCACGGTGCCTTCGATGAAATTGGTTTCGCCGATGAAGTCAGCGACGAAGCGATTGCGCGGACGTTCGTAAATCTCTTCCGGCCGCCCGACCTGCTGCACTTCGCCTTCAGAGAGCACGGCGATGCGGTCGGACATGGTCAGTGCTTCTTCCTGGTCGTGGGTGACGAAGATGAAGGTGATGCCGGTTTTCGCCTGAATGGTTTTCAGCTCTTCGCGCATGGCCTGACGCAGCTTGAGATCGAGTGCCGACAGCGGCTCATCAAGCAGCAACACTTTTGGATGCGGCGCCAAAGCGCGGGCGAGGGCGACACGTTGTTGCTGGCCGCCGGACAGTTGCGCCGGTTTGCGATTGGCGAAGCGCTCCATCTGCACCAGCGCGAGCATCTCGCGGACACGTTCGCTGATTTGCGCCTTGGTGAGGACTTTGCCCATCGGGTGAGATTCGAGGCCGAAGGCCAGGTTTTCAGCGATGGTCATGTGTGGGAACAGCGCGTAATGCTGAAACACCGTGTTGACCGGCCGCTCGAAGGGCGGGCGATCGGCGATGTTTTCGCCGTAGAGAAGAATCTCGCCTTCGGTGGGAAATTCGAAACCGGCGATCATCCGCAGCAGCGTGGTTTTGCCGCAGCCGGACGGGCCGAGAAGGGTGAAGAATTCGTTGTCGCGGATATCCAGATCAATGCTTTTCAGCGCCACTGGACCGGTGTGCGGATCACCGTAAACCTTGCGCACTGAGCGGATCGAGACCGCCAGTGTTTGCAGCGAATGCAGGGCATTCATGCGTTACCTCCGATTCCCCCATCGCCTGCGACTTGCTCTCAAAAAGCATTGCCGTCGGGCCATGGATATTATTTTTTTGGGCAGGATCGAGATTGCGTTCGGGTGTAATAACCAGCTGTTTTTTTGTTCTGCTGTGGCTCGATTATCAGCCAGGGGTTGCGCGGGGCGACACTTCAATTTAAACATGGCAGCTGTTAGTTAATTTAATAGCCAAAGGTGCCAGGAATCATGCCCGACCACCGATTGCCGCCGCTGAATGCGGTGCGTGCGTTTGATGCCGCCGCCCGTTTGGGCAGCTACGTCGAAGCCTCGAAAGCGCTGCACGTGACCCAGCCTGCGATAGGCCGGCACGTGAAATTGCTCGAAGACTGGTTGGGCATTCAATTGTTTGAACGCACCTCGCGCGGGGTCAACCTGACCCCGGCGGGCGAGAAATACCACCGCAAGATCAGCGCCGCGTTGCAGTTGATCATCGAGGCCGGCAAAGAAGCGCAGCCCAAAGACGCCGAACGCTGGCTGCGGATCATGGTGGTGCCGGGGTTCGCCAAGCGCTGGTTGATGCCACGGATCGAAGCGATGCGGCACCTGCGGCCGGGGCTGAAATTTGCCATCGAGCCTAACTCGACCTTCACCGAAGTGGACGGCAAAAGTGCCGATCTGGGCATCGTCTACGGCCTCGATGGGGAGTACGCCGATTCGCGGGAAGCGCTGATTTGCCCTCGGGTTTTTCCGATTTGCACGCCGGACTATCTGGCGAGCATCGATCCTATCGACAGCCCGAGAGATCTGATCAAGCACGAGCTGATTCACGTCGATGACGGCGAGTGGTGGAACCTGTGGTTCGCCGCCCATGACCTCGATATCCACCTGAAATCCGACCTGCTGTACGTCAACAACGATCACGCCTTGTCAGTGGCCGAAAGCGGGCAGGGCATTGCGCTGGCCAACGAAGTGCTGGTGCGCCATGAACTGGCCAGCGGCAAACTGGTGCGCGCGATTGATGATGAGGTGAAGCTGGAAAGTTACCGGGTGCTGACGCCGTCCGCCGAACTCTCAGCGGACGCCGTGTGGTTTATCCAGTGGCTGAAAACCGAGCTGGAAAAGGATTTCCCGCAAGCGGTGATCAGTTGAGGCGAAAGCGCGCCGTGTTCTCGCTCAGTGCCTGGCTGCCGAGGCGCAGGGTGTCTGCCGCCAGATTTACCGCTCGCGCGCCTTCGAGCAAACGCACTGCCGCTTGATCGACCTGCTGGATATTGCCGCTGACTTCGTCGGCGGTGCACGCCTGTTCCTCCACCGCCGTGGCGATTTGCGCGAGGGTGTCGGTGACGCTTTGCACGGCACTGGCGATTTCGCCCAACCGTTCGCCAAGCCCGGTGACTGACTCGGCATCGGTTTGCGCCTGGCCGCAGGCAGCTTCCATCAAACTCACGGCTTCGTTGACCGTTGCGCGCAGGCTGTCGACCGTTCCGGCGATCTGCGCGGTGGATGATTGCGTGCGTTGTGACAGGCTGCGCACCTCGTCCGCCACGACGGCAAAACCGCGCCCCTGTTCACCGGCCCGCGCGGCTTCAATCGCCGCATTGAGCGCCAACAGGTTGGTCTGTTCGGCCACTCCGCGAATGGTGTCGACCACCAATTGAATCTGCTGGCCTTGCTCGCTGACCCGACCCAGCGCCGCTGCGGTGTCGTTCAAGCGCTGATTGAGCTGTTGAATACTCGCGGTGGTGCGCTGACTGTCGCGGCTGCTGTCGGCAGCGATGCGTTGGGTGTGCTGAGCGCTGCCGGAAGCCTGTTCGCAACTCTGCGCCACGCCTTGCGAGGTCGCGGCCAATTGCGTGGCCGCAGCGGCGATCTGGCTGATCTGCAACTGCTGCGCTTCGACTTCGCCGAGGGCACCGCTGGAGTGATCGTTGAGGCTGCGCACCGCGTCGCTCAATTGCGAAGTCTCGTGATCGACTCCGAGCATACTGCTGCGCAGTTGCACCACCGCGACGTTGAGCGCGGTGCTGATCGCCGCCAGTTCATCGCGACCCTCCACCGGCACTTGCAGGCTGAGGTTGCCATCGCGCAGGGCTTCCGCGAGCAAGGTAATGCCGCTGGCGCTGCGACGAATCGAAGCTTGCAGGCAGATGAACAGGTACAGCGCCGCGAGCAGCAGGCACCCGAACACGGCGGCGACGATGATGAACTGACGGATCGCTGAACCGTGGTAGGCATCGAGTCGTTGATCCAGCGAGACCAACGATTGCTGGCGCAGGGCGGCGAGATCCGTCAACAGCGCATCGAGGCTGCGTTCGAAGTCTTCCGGTTTGAGATTGATGCTGCCGCCAAACACGCCGTCGTCCAGCACCTTCAGGCCGCTGTCGAGGTGTTTGAGGCTCTCGTGGTATTGGCTGGCCCAGCTCTGCTGATCTTTTGGCAGGCGTGCTTCCAGCAGCGTGGCGGTTTTCACCAGTTGCTCGCGAGCATCACCGATACGGCTGCGCAGATCGCGCAACTGCAAACGGCTTTGCAGGGTGAACTGGCCCGAAACTACTGAGGCCTGGCCGACGGCAGCGAGGCGACCGACGCGTTCAATCAAGTCCGGCGCGTGTTGCGTGGAGATTTGCGTCAGCAGATAGGTTTCCAGCCACGGCGCGAGGGTCAGGCGATTGTCCATGACGATCTGCTCGCGCAACGCTTGCAGGGCGCTCAGGGCGTTGGTGAAACGGTCATAACCGTCCGGCCACCAACCGACGCCGCTGAGGCTTTTCGAATCCAGTCCATTGAGTGCGGTTTGCAGCGTTTGGTAGCGGCTGAGTGTTTCACCTTCCGCGCCTTCGTTTTGCAGGGCATTGCCCAAATCCGTGGTGGCTTGCACAACCGCCGGTTGCACCGCGTCGAACGCGCCCATGGCGGCGAGGGTGGCCGGTGTCGGCTGGCGATTGGTTTCGGTGGCGCGCCAACGGGCGGCGCGGTCGCGTTGCGCGGCGAGCAGGTTGTCCAGCGCATCCAGCGCGAGCAACTGGCGCACGCCGGCACGTTCGCCGGCAATCAGATTGAGCTTGTCGCGATAGTCCTGGCCGATCATCAACAGGCTGCCGGCCAACGGCAAAATGAACAGCAGAAACAACAACTGGAATTTACCCGCGAAGCCAAACCGCCCCAGCAATTTGATCCCCGGTGAAAGGAAAGCCTGCATGCCCCATGACTCCTCTGGACACCACGCACCATCGGCGTGCATCGCGGTCGTTCGACGTTGATGTTGTGCCCTGCTAAAAGGCCTCGAAAGTTCACTCTCACCCGCTCTGTAGGCAGGTTCTGTAGCGAAACTTCCCATTGTCGATCACCTTTGTAAGGCGACCGCGTTCAGGGTCAGTAGCAAGGCAAGATTCAGACCATGGCGTTGCGCTATCACCTAAATCCCGTCCCCTGTATGAGCTGCCGAAGGCTGCGATCTTTTGATGTTGTTTTTTAAAAGAGCAAAAGATCGCAGCCTTCGGCAGCTCCTACACGATTGGGTGATTCAGGTCAGGGTGGTTAGTTAGCTGGCTAAGGGGATGGCGCTGACGCACTGAAAAATGGCACATTGACGCACCTGCCTGCGTGCACCCATCTGCTGTCCGGAAACTTCCATGGCTATCAGCAACGTTCAGACCGCCGCTGCCTCGGCGCCCGCTGCTCCCCAAAGCAGTCCATTGGTGATGCGAATTATCGGCGCGGTGGCGCTGGCGCATTTGATCAACGACCTGATTCAGTCGGTCTTGCCGTCGATCTACCCGATGCTCAAGGCCAATTACGGCCTGACCTTTACTCAGGTCGGCCTGATCACGCTGACCTTCCAACTGACCGCGTCGCTGCTGCAGCCGTGGGTCGGTTACCACACCGATCGGCATCCGAAACCGTGGCTGTTGCCGGCCGGTTCAATTTGCACATTGATCGGCATCGTGATGATGTCGATGGTCGGCAGTTTTCCGTTGATTCTGCTGGCGGCGGCGCTGATCGGTATCGGTTCTTCGACGTTCCATCCCGAGGCCTCGCGGATAGCGCGGCTAGCGTCGGGCGGACGTTTTGGTCTGGCGCAATCGACCTTCCAGGTCGGTGGTAACGCCGGTTCCGCGTTCGGCCCATTGCTGGCGGCGGCGATCATCATTCCGTTCGGTCAGGCCAACGTGGCGTGGTTCGGTTTGTTCGCGGTGTTTGCGCTGTTCGTGCTGTACCGCATCAGCCGCTGGTACGCGCACCACTTGAACCTGTTCAAACTCAAGGCCGGTCAGGCAGCGACTCACGGTTTGTCGAAGGGCAGGGTGACCAGTGCGCTGGTGGTACTGGGCCTGTTGGTGTTCTCCAAGTATTTCTACATGGCCAGCCTCACCAGCTACTTCACCTTCTACTTGATCGAGAAGTTTGACCTGTCGGTGGCGAGCTCGCAGTTGCACCTGTTCCTGTTTCTCGGTGCGGTAGCGGCGGGCACCTTCTTCGGCGGGCCGATTGGCGACAAGATCGGCCGTAAGGCGGTGATCTGGTTCTCGATCCTCGGCGTGGCACCGTTCACGCTGCTGATGCCCCACGTTGATCTGTTCTGGACGACTGTCCTGAGCGTGGTGATCGGCTTCATTCTGGCCTCGGCGTTCTCGGCGATTGTGGTGTACGCGCAGGAACTGGTGCCGGGCAACGTCGGGATGATTGCCGGGGTGTTCTTCGGTTTGATGTTTGGTTTCGGCGGGATCGGCGCGGCGCTGCTCGGGCATCTGGCGGATATTCACGGGATTGAGTACGTGTATTACCTGTGCTCGTTCTTGCCGCTGTTTGGTGTGTTGGCGATCTTCTTGCCGCGCACCAAAAAGGCCTGATCCCACACAAATCCAACTGTGGGAGCGGGCTTGCTCGCGAATGCGGTGTGTCATCCGCTGAGAGGTGACTGATACTCCCTCTTCGCGAGCAGGCTCGCTCCCACAGGGGGAACAGGTTCGGCAGTAAATTTCAGGCACAAAAAAGCCGCGTATCAAACGCGGCTTTTTCTTGGGTGTAACGCTTACACGTTAAAGCGGAAGTGCATCACGTCGCCGTCTTTGACGATGTAATCCTTGCCTTCCAGACGCCATTTACCGGCTTCTTTGGTACCGGCTTCGCCCTTGTACTGGATGAAGTCGTTGTAGGCGATCACTTCGGCGCGGATGAAGCCTTTCTCGAAGTCGGTGTGGATCACGCCGGCAGCCTGAGGTGCTGTGGCACCGACTTTGACGGTCCAGGCGCGGACTTCTTCAACACCGGCGGTGAAGTAGGTCTGCAGGTGCAGCATTTCGTAGCCGGCGCGGATCACGCGGTTCAGGCCAGGCTCTTCCAGGCCCAGGGCCTCGAGAAACATGTCCTTCTCTTCGCCGTCATCGAGCTCAGCGATTTCCGCTTCGATCTTGTTGCAGACCGGAACAACCATGGCGCCTTCTTCTTCGGCGATGGCGCGAACCACGTCGAGGTGCGGGTTGTTCTCGAAACCGTCTTCAGCGACGTTGGCGATGTACATGACCGGTTTGGTGGTCAGCAGGTGGAAGCCCTTGATCACTGCCTTTTCGTCAGCGTTCATGTTCTTCATCAGGCTGCGCGCAGGCTTGGCTTCGGTGAAGTGCGCGATCAGTTGCTCAAGCAGGCCTTTCTGAACCACGGCGTCCTTGTCACCACCCTTGGCGTTACGCGCGACTTTCTGCAGTTGCTTCTCGCAGCTGTCGAGGTCGGCGAAGATCAGTTCCAGGTCGATGATTTCGATGTCGCGCTTCGGGTCGACGCTGTTGGAAACGTGGATCACGTTCTCGTCTTCGAAGC
>NZ_JBIVJB010000047.1:0-35863 GCF_044750025.1 Pseudomonas sp. NPDC088885
GACATCTCAGCTCTTTGCAGGCCCTGATGCTCAGCCTCGCCGGCCGCGTCGGTGCAGGCAACATCGCCGGTGTCGGCATTGCCGTGACCCTCGGCGGTCCGGGTGCGGTGTTCTGGATGTGGGTGACCGCACTGGTCGGCATGTCCAGCAGCTTCTTCGAATGTACTCTGGCCCAAGTCTACAAACGCGCCGATGGCGACGGTCTGTACCGTGGTGGCCCGGCCTACTACATTCAGCACGGCCTGAAGCTCAAAGGCATGGCAGTGGTGTTCTCCGTTCTGCTGCTGGTCACCTACGGCTTCGCCTTCATTGGCCTGCAGTCCTACACCGTGACCCACTCGCTGCAGAACGCCTTTGAATTCGACCCGCGCCACACCGGTATCGTCCTGGCGGTGCTGTTGGCCATCACCTTCCTCGGCGGCATCAAGCGCATCGCTTCGGTGTCCGACCTGTTGGTACCGATCAAGACCCTGGCCTATATCGGCGTGACCCTGTACGTGATCGGCACCCAGATCGAACACGTGCCCGCCATGCTGGAAACCATCATCAAGAGCGCCTTCGGTCTCGACCCGGCCTTTGGTGGTCTGCTCGGCAGCGCCATCGTCATGGGCGTGAAGCGAGGCGTGTTCGCCAACGAAGCGGGTCTGGGCAGTGCGCCGAACGTCGCCGCCGTGGCTGCGGTGAAACACCCGGGCGCGCAAGGTGTGGTTCAGGCTTTCAGCGTGTTCCTCGACACCTTCGTGATCTGCACCTGCACCGCGCTGCTGATCCTGCTGTCGGGCTTCTACACGCCGGGCTTCGAAGGTGACGGCATCGTCCTGACCCAGAACTCGCTGGCCGCCGTGGTCGGTGACTGGGGTCGCATGTTCGTCAGCGTCGCGCTGTCGCTGTTCGTCTTCACCTGCATCCTCTACAACTACTACCTGGGCGAGAACAGCCTGCAATTCCTCACCCGCAACCGCGCTGCGCTGATGATTTTCCGTGGCCTGGTGCTGGCGCTGGTGGTCTGGGGTTCGATGCAGGACCTGTCGACCGTGTTCGCCTTCGCCGACATCACCATGACCTGCCTGGCCTTCGTCAACCTGGTGGCTTTGGCCATGCTGTTCAAGGTCGGCATGCGCGTAATGCGCGACTACGACGAGCAGCGTCGCGCCGGCGTCAAACAGCCGGTGTTCGATTCCAGCAAATTCACTGACTTGGATCTGGACCTGAAAGCCTGGCCAACCAACCCGCCGGCAACAGCGGGCAAGACCGAAGCCGAGCCGCAAGGCGTACCTGCAGCGCAACGCTGACAGGTGAATGACGGGCGCATCCCCTGCGCCCGTCAGTTATTGTGATGCAATAACTTGTAGGAGTGAGCCTGCTCGCGATAGCGGTACATCATTCAACATTTATGTTGGCTGAAAGACCGCTATCGCGAGCAGGCTCACTCCTACAGGAACTCATCGTTTCGGAGAATCCTATGAATTCGTCGACTTATCCCGCCGCCCAACACGTCATGGTGCTCTACACCGGTGGCACCATCGGCATGCAAGCCAGTGCCAATGGCCTGGCTCCGGCGTCCGGCTTCGAAGCGCGGATGCGCGATTACCTGCACAGCCAGTCTGAACTCGTCGTGCCGCAGTGGCGCTTTCGCGAGATGTCGCCGCTGATCGACAGCGCCAACATGACCCCAACTTATTGGCAGCAACTGCGTGAAGCGGTGGTCGATGCCGTGGACGTGCAAGGCTGCGACAGTGTGCTGATCCTGCACGGCACCGACACGCTGGCGTACAGCGCGGCGGCGATGAGCTTCCAGTTGCTCGGCCTGCACGCTCGCGTGTGCTTCACCGGTTCGATGCTGCCGGCGGGCGTGACCGACAGCGATGCCTGGGAAAACCTCGGTGGCGCACTGGTTGCCCTCGGCCAAGGCCTGGCGCCGGGCGTGCACCTGTACTTCCACGGCGAACTGCTGGCGCCGACCCGCTGCGCGAAAGTGCGCAGCTTTGGCCGTCATCCGTTCAAGCGTCTGGAGCGTCAGGGCGGCGGCGTGAAAGCCCCATCGATTCCGGCGTCGTTGAACTATAACCAGCCGAAGCAACTGGCCAAGGTTGCCGTGCTGCCGCTGTTCCCCGGTATTAGCGCTGGAGTTCTTGATGGCCTGCTCGACAGCGGCATTCAGGGTCTGGTGCTGGAATGCTACGGCAGCGGCACCGGGCCGAGCGACAACCCGGAGTTTCTGGCGAGCCTCGGCCGCGCGCGGGATAACGGCGTGGTAGTCGTTGCCGTGACGCAATGCCATGAAGGTGGGGTTGAGCTGGATGTGTATGAGGCCGGCAGCCGCTTGCGCGGGGTTGGCGTGATGTCCGGTGGCGGCATGACCCGTGAGGCGGCGTTTGGCAAGTTGCACGGGTTGCTCGGTGCTGGGCTTGAAACTCAAGAAGTGCGCCGACTGATCGAACTCGACCTCTGCGGCGAACTCCTCTGACCAGCGCTTGCCAACACTCTTCCCGTCATAAATAAACCTTCCTGCAAAATTGATGCAGGAAGGTTTAAACAATCAAGCTAGCGTAACTTCAAATTTGCCACGCGTAAGTTTGGAGTTTCCTTCCCGATCGCTCTGCACATTGTCCAGTAATCCAGTGATATTTTTACTGCCCTCTTGCCACTCCACTCGAATCCAGCCACTTGTCGGCAACCACTCTTGCCCAGAATTTTGAAACAGGAAGTAAACGGGCTCGCCGTCCCCAACAAACTCCACTTTCTGATTCAAAAAGGTTTTCTTGATAACTACACCAATAAAATGATTAAAACTCGGATCTCCACCACTCATATCGAAATCCAAGACAATATCATTTGCGCGTACTTCGGCGTGACTGACAGGAAACGTATGCTCGACACCGTCTACTTCGACTTTAATTTGACCTCCAATCGCTTTTTTGCTCTTGTTGAAAAATTCCAGCGGATACTTTTTAGCGTCTGAATGACTCATGCAAAAACTCCTTCTTAAATCATGAAATAAAAATCCATTCTTGGTACTAACAAGCACTTTGCGTCTTACAACCTGAGAGATGCAATTGCAAATTAGACCCAACTTTTCAAGCTGTCAAAAAACAAATAAACAAATAAATAATTACGACGAGCGGTCAAGATTTATAAAGAAAACTGTAATTTCTGACAGTAGACCTCAACTTAATTAAAATCTAAAATTGACAAGGGCCATTCTCTCAGTGCGTAAAACAACAAAAAATACTATATATTCTTAAAAAATAAATCCCAAACTATTAAACTGAAAACATCCCAACAAGATGGCTAAGCTGTTTGTATTTAATTTCCATTTACTCTGACGAGATCACCGGCACAGAAATTGCTGAGCTTTTTTATTCATTGCCGGAAGCTCCCAATGCTCCACTCCCACCTCACTACCCTCAACGCGGTCTCGCTGATCCTCAACACCTTCAAAGCCGAAGGCCTGTCGAGCGAGGCGCTGCTCAACGGCAGCGGCATCAGTGCGGCGGATTTAAACCGTGCCGACACACGCATCACCACCAACCAAGAGATGCAGGTCTGCGCCAACGCGGTCGCGCTCAAGCACGATATCGGTCTGGAACTGGGCCGGCGCATGCACGTTTCCTGCTACGGCATCCTCGGTTACGCGCTGCTGACCTGTGCCACCTTCGGTGACGCTTTGCGTTTGGCGATCCGGTATCCGGCGCTGTTGGGAACACTTTTCGAACTGAGCCTGGAAGACGATGGCGAGCGCGTTTGGTTCGTTGCGGCGGACTATCGCGAAAGTCCGGCAATGGCGGTGTTCAATGCCGAGTTCTGCCTGGTCTCGCTGAAGGTCATTTGCGATGACTTGCTCGGGCATCCGCTGCCCTTGCTCGCCACGCGGTTCGAACACGCCGCGCCGGATTACCGCGACAGCTATGCCGAACACTTCAACTCGCCGCTGCACTTCGCCGCCAAGGACAACGCCTTCGCCTTCGACCGACACTGGCTCGATCAACCGTTGCCATTGGCGGATGCCATTACCCACCAAGCCATGGCCGAACGTTGCCGCAAGCAGAACCTCGAATTCACCGGGCGTCAGGCGTGGCTGGGGCGGATCCGCCAGTTGCTCAGTGCGCAATTGAATGCCGCGCCGGGGCTGGAAGGATTGGCGCAGCAGATGAAGTGTTCACCACGCACCTTGCGCCGCCATCTGAAGGACATGGGCAGCAGCTATCAGGAACTGCTCGATGAACTGCGTTTCGAGCGGGCCAAGCAGATGTTGTGTGAGGATCAGCTGCCGATCTACCGCATTGCCGAAACGCTGGGCTTCAGCGAGACCGCGAGTTTCCGCCATGCCTTTGTACGCTGGAGCGGCGTGGCCCCGAGCCAATTCCGCCCACACTGAAACACGCAACCCTGTAGGAGCAGAGCTTGCTCGCGAAAGCGCCCGATCCATCAACACAAAATGTTGGCTGTGATGACGCTTTCGCGAGCAAGCTCAGCTCCTACAAAAGCATGTATTGGATCCTCAGGGGGCGAATTGCGGTCAGAGGTTTTGGCCAGATCAATCCCCTTTTGGCCTTTCCTGCCGTTCTCCGATTCGCCCTTCGCCGCAACACTGGGGGCAACCGAACCAGCCTTGCGGAGAACAACAAATGCTGACGATCTACTCAGACGATCACCACCTGCACCATGGCCGCTGCGAACTCATCGATGGCCAGCTCAAACCATGCTTCGAGATGCCCTCGCGTGCCGACCATGTGTTGCAACGCGTACAAAACCAGAACCTCGGCCCGGTCGAAGCACCAAAAGATTTCGGCCTCGAACCGATCGCCCGCATCCACAGCCGCGACTATCTCGATTTTTTCAAAGGCGCCTGGGATCGCTGGACTGAGTTCAACACCGACGGCGACTTGCTGCCGTACACCTGGCCGGCGCGCACCCTGCGCGCGATCAAACCGACCAGCCTGCACGGCCAACTCGGTTATTACAGCTTCGACGGCGGTGCCCCGATCACCGCCGGCACCTGGCAAGCGGCCTACAGCGCGGCGCAGGTTGCTCTCACCGCACAAGCAGAAATCCAGCGTGGCGCACGCGCTGCTTTCGCTCTGTGCCGCCCACCGGGACACCACGCTGCCAGCGATTTGATGGGCGGTTATTGCTACCTCAACAACGCCGCCATCGCCGCGCAGGCCTTTCTCGATCAAGGCCACAAGAAAGTCGCGATCCTCGACGTCGACTACCACCACGGCAACGGCACGCAGTCGATTTTCTACGAGCGCAGCGACGTGCTGTTCACTTCGATCCACGGCCACCCGGAAGCGGAATTCCCGTTCTTCCTCGGCTACGACGATGAGCGCGGTGAAGGTGCCGGTGAAGGCTTCAACTTCAACTATCCATTGCCGGCCGGTTCCGGCTACGACGTCTGGAGCGCAGCGCTGGAGCAGTGCTGCGACGAGATCGACCGCTACGGCGCCGACGTCATCGTCGTGTCGCTCGGTGTCGATACGTTCAAGGACGATCCGATCTCGCAGTTCAAACTCGACAGCCCGGATTACCTGGCGATGGGCAAACGCATCGCCGCCCTCGGCAAGCCGACGCTGTTCGTCATGGAGGGCGGTTACGCGGTCGAAGAAATCGGCATCAACGCGGTGAACGTGCTGGAAGGTTTCGAGCAGTAAACCCGGTTTACTGTGGCGAGGGAGCTTGCCCCCTCGCCACAGTCGCCCTGGCTGATCAGTCCCGCTTTTTTTGCGTGCGATACATAGATACCACCCACCCGCGAAACCACCCCGCTACCTTCGTGCATCCGACGCTGTGCTGCGCAGCGTCCGTCGCCAGAAGGATCTGAACATGCTCAACGACGAGCACATACTTGCGCGGTTATCCGCCCCGCCCACCGACTTGCTGACCCAACTGGTCACCGGCCCCTCCCTGCGTGAGGTCGGCTCGACGGTGCTGCGTTCGGCACTGGCCGAGCTTTACCCTGCGCTGGAACTCGACCCGGATCTGGTCATGGTCGGCACCCCTTCGTGGATCACCGAGAACCAGAGAATCATCGCCGGTGATATCCAGTTCGAGTCCCTGACCGACGCCCTGCTGTGGCATGTGATTGCCGACAAACCGGTGATGTACCTCGATGGCGAGCACTTCCTTACCCGCCAGCCGACCGCCAATCCGTCCATCCAGTTACCGGTCAACATCGATGCCATCGGCCGGCAGCTCAACACGCTCTCGAAAATGCTGTTCACCGCCTATCAGGAACAACAGCTCGATTACTGGAACGAGCACACCTCCGTGGATACGCCGCGCTGGCAAGAGCTCTCGCTGGCCTTGCGCGCGCGATGGAACCTCAAGCAGGTCAAGGGCTGGGACGCCGATCAACTGGCCCTCGCCCAACTGGTCTTCCACTATCCCGACCGCGTCGCGCGCCAGCCCCACGACACTTATCAGACCCGCATCTGCCTGGTGGATCTGGATCGCGGTGGTGCACACGCCGGGCACTTGAACACGATGGACATCGCCGTGGTCATCGGCGTGAAGCATGAGCGCACGCTGATCCTGAGCCACTCGGTGGTCATGGGTTTTCGTGCACATGCCTCGCTGGAGGCACTTGGCGATTACCTGGGCCTGTTCTCCGCCGACGTGCCGCCGGGCAGCCAACTCGAGTGGCGGCTGGTCGAGCCCGAAGGCGATTTCTTCGATACCCAGGCCTGCACGCTGATCGCCTTGCAGGCTCAGGCGTTGGGCGAGCTTGATTTCAGCAACAACAGCCGCCGAACAGTGCCGCACCGCGTCGCACAACACCCGCACAAAAACGACACGCGCTTCAATCGTATCGACCCGCTGCTGCCGGAATGGCTGGCCCAGGCACATCCCAACGACCTCAGCGCCTTCAGTCGACATCTGATGGATCTGGCGGAGATTCGCGAAGGCAGCACCACTTCGTTTGAACAGGAGATCCCGCCCATCCAGCGCTTTGCGCTGGATCACATCAGCCTGCAGATGCAGAAAAAGCACCCAGAAGCCAAGCAGCTGAAACTGGCGGATCTGCGTATCCGCATTGTCAGCCCGGTGGTGTGGGGTACGCAGGCCACCGGCGGCAGCGAAACGCTGATTCTGTCCCTGGCCGAGCTGGCGCTGGAAAACCTGATTGCCGTGCCGCTGGGCGACAAGACGCTGTACTTCCTCAACGCAGAGGCCGTTCCGGACTGGCTGACGGTCGCCTATGTGGAAGAGCTGGTGACCACGGTCAATGTCGGCAAAACCTACCCGGCCTTGATCAAGGAGCGGCTGATCGACGACCCGCTCAAATCGGTTTATCTGCGGGATCTGTACAGTCGTCATTTGCAAGTGCAACTGCCGCTGCTCGCCCTGCAAAACAAGATCCGTGGCGAAGGCGCCATCGATGAACAGGGTTATCGCTACGTCGTCGCGGTGATGAGTCCCGCCAGTGAGGCCCGGCGGGTCGACGATCAGGAAATCGTCATTCGGCCGCTGTCGTTCGTGCTCGACCAACAGGACGATGACCGCGCCGATATCGTCAGCAACATGTTCGTGATCGGCCCGCGCGATCAGAGCAAAGGGCCGTGTCTGCTCTACCGTCCGCTGCTCGATCACGCGTTGACCCAGTACCCGACGCCGGCCAGTCTGATCTACGCGATCAAACACTCGAAAAAGATCCGCGAATCGGTACTCGCGTGGCTGCCGGATCAGGTGCGCGCCACCTACTCCAATTACATCTTCCACGGCGACCTGCCTGACCTCGCAATCTTCGCCGAACTGCTGACCAACCCGCTGCTCAATGTCAATCTGAATAAGCCGGTGCGGCTCGGCAGCCAAGTGCTCGACGGTGATTACCTGCCCGCCCTGTTCAATGCCAACGCCTATGCGCTGATCGATCTCGCCGACCGCCAGTCGGTGTCCAACGCGGAAAGCCATTGGGCGACGCTCAAGCTCGGCGCGTGGAAACTGTTCAACGCGGTACTGCCGTTTCTCGATCCGACTTTCGGTGCGGCAGTGTGGATCTGGCAACTGTTCGATGACCTGCAACAAACCCTCGAAGCGGTACAGAACGACGACCGCGAACTGGCGCAAAGTGCGCTCACCGACCTGATCCTGTCGCTGGCCATGGTCCTCGCCCATCGCGCCGCGACGCGTGGCAAACCGGCGCAACGCTTTAGCGAAACGGTCGCGGAGCAGAGCAAAATCACTGGCACGCCGCTGCCGCCGGCGAAAATTCACATCAAACAACGGCCGGACATTTTCACCGCCGATCTGCCGGACAGTCATCAATCGGGCATCCACAGCAGCGGCGCCCTCAACCGCACACCCGTCAGTCTTGGTCAGACCCTGGAACGCTTTGCGATCGACAAACCCGCCGAGCTCGGGCAAGCCATCGTCGAAGGCCCGCAGCAGCACCTTTACGCCAGCGGCGAAAAACTCTACGCCAATGTCGGGGCGCGCTGGTTTGAGGTTCAGCTCAGCAACCAGCAGGATGTGCAGATCATCGATACTCGGCATCAGCCGACGCGCAGCGGCCCTCTGCTGGTGCACAACCGTCAGGGTCGCTGGTTCATCGACACGCGCCTGCGTTTGCGCGGTGGCGGACTGAAAAGCCGCAAGGCACAAGTGCTGCTGCAGAACGCGCAACGCATCGAAGAATTGCGCGGGCACCTCAAGGCCTTCAACGAACAACTTGACCCCACCAAAACAGCATTGATTGCCGCGCGCAAAGCGCTGACCAGCGCCACCGACGAAACGCTTCCGGCCCGTGAGGCGCTATTTCTGCAAAAGCTCGAAGCGCAGATCCGCATGTACGACACCACCCTCGGCTACCTCAAGGAACTGAACCGGATCGATGCCGTACCACGCTACCGCGCCTCAATGATTGAAATGCTCAGAGCCCAGCTGTTTTTCAACCAATCGTGGATCGATCACCTCGAACCGGCGTTCAAAACCTCGCTCGACCTGACACTCACCCTGCTCGCTGACGAGGAGATGGGCATAAAACCCACGGATCTGCGTCCTTATAAGGAGATGCTCAGGCTGTCCACGCTAATGATCGAGCGCATCGAAATGGCCCAGACGAATTTTCTCGAGCTTGGCATTCTCGGCAAAGAGGCCGCACAGGTTGCCAGTGATTTCAGAAAGAAATTGCCACGGTTCGAGGTCCAGGACATGAGGGCCCTGCTGGTGACCTTGACGCGCGAATTCTGCGTCAAGGACGGCGACGGCACTGCTGTGGCGCAGGCTCGCGAAAGCATCGAACGGTTGGTCGACGAGGCCGATCTGGCGATCCAGAATTCGCTCGATTTGCAACGCGAGGACAATTTGCTCGGCGACAACCAACGTATCGACGCGCTCAACACGCTGGTCGATCAGTTCACCAGCATCGACCAACGCCTCAAGGATTTGCCTGGGCAATTTGCCGACGTGATGATCAATGAGCAGCTTGAACTGCTGCAACGGCGCATCGATGAATTCGGTCAGCAAAGCACCCGACAACTGACGCAATTGCTGCGTGATCGAGGCCCGCAACAGCCGCAGCCGGGCCCATCACGCACGCCGGTGAAAAAAGCCATCAAGACCCGTTTCAAGGGCACGCAGCTTGCGGTGCCACGCAAGGAAGCCGAGGGTCACGTGCCGCTGGCCGACGTCAAAGCCAGCCTGACCGGCAAGGTGCTGGCGACCTTTCATGAAAAAGAACCCGGCGTATGGGTGCAGCGCTTGCGTAGCAAGCCCCTGAAACCTCAATCACCGCAAAGTCTGACCAGCATGATCGGTTCTGCGCAAACTCAACTCAATGCCGTGAATGGCTTTATCGAACGCCAGAAAAATCAGGCGCGCGAGCCCAATCGCCTACCGGTGGAAATCGAAGAATCCCTGACTCATCACGCCAACCAATTGAGTGAAACCGCGAGGGCCATCGAGCAGGCACTGGTCGCCGCACCGTCGTCTAATGCGCAGGCCGGCGCAGCGGTACAGCTCAAACAAAAACTCGACGCAGCGGTAAAGCAACTGAAGACCGAGGGACATCAACTGCGCGTGAGCATGACCAAGCGTCAGTTGCCGACGGCGCCGCGCGTGGAATGGCTGCTCGGCCACCAGGAAGTGACGATCGACATGATCCCCGGGCGCCGCCGCCTCAAGGGGCCGAAGAAAGACTTCCTCCAGGAATATGAAATTCGCGAACGCCAGAGCAACGCCGTGTTGTGGTACGCGCACTTTCATTACGAACGTGCCGACACCGCCGCCGAGCTGTTCAGTGCCGCTCACTTGAAGACCAAAGAGCAACGCCTGCTCGGCGGTTCCTACAACCTGAGCAGCGCAGCGAGTACCCAGGAAGTGATCGCCATCTATCGCAGTGAGATCGGCGTGCAACTGGCGAAGAAACTGTTTTTCTCCGTCGCCCCCTCGTCATCGACAGGGGCCCGCGCATGAGCCCTGCCATCAGCGTATCTTCGCAGCCGTCCTCGCCGCTGCTCGACAAAAGCCGCCTGGTCAACCTGACCAGTCATGGCCCCACGCTGGGTGATGTCGCCGCGCAAATGCTCGGCGAAGCCTTGCGCGCACGTTATCCCGAGCGGGTGCTGGATCCCGATGAGTGCATGATCGGCACACCGCAATGGCGCAACGAAGACGATCAGATTGTGCCGGCGGGCACCCGCTATGAATCCCTGACCCACGCTTTTGTGCGCCTGAACCTGAATGGCGCCTCGGCAAATTTCATTGCTGCAGAGCACTTTTTGACCACTGAGCCCGACGCGCCGACGCCGATCCATCTGGCGGTTGATATCGAAGAAATCGGCCGGCTGCTCAATGACTACACGCCGCTGTTGTTTGTCGAGTATCAGGAACGCCAACTGGATTTCTGGAACAGCGACACCCGCTCCGAACCTCGCTGGCAAGAGCTCGCCGACACCTTGCGCACCGCCCTGGACGTCAATCAGGTGCAAGGCTGGAGCCCCGAAGAATGTGCCTTGGCCAGATTGATCTTCACCGCGCCCGACAAGCAGGCGCGCTTGGCGCTGCAGGGTGAATTCAGTGAGGTCCAGGCCGGCCTGATTGATATCGACATCCTCCAGAGCGCCGGTGAAACCCATTTATTGCTGGGCGGGGCCTTGATCATGCGGGCCAGGCATCAAGGCCACGAACGGGTGTTGATGTACACGATCGAGAGCGGATATGAGTCGTTCGGCTCGATGGATGCGCTCGGTGCATCGCTGCCCGCGCGCCTCTCCGAACAGCTGGATGGCCGCCCGATGCAATGGCGCCTGTTCGAGCCTGACGGGAATATATTCGATCACATGGCCTGGGCGTTGGTGGCTTCGCAACTCGACGCAATTGTCGCGCTCAGCGACAGTGCCAGCCCCTCGGCACCGGCGACGCTGACTGCGCCGGTGGTACCCGCCGAGGAAAAGGCCCGGCTGGATAAACTCGAATCGGCTATTCCGGATTGGCTGCACAGCGCTTCGGCGAAAGATCTGGCGGCTTACAGCAAATACATCACCGGGCTGGGCAGGCTGTACCGCGACCCGGTGTTCAAGAACAGCAAGGACCTGATCGAGCCCATCGACCGTTTTGCCCAGCGCTTGATGCGTGAAGCCGTTATTCGCGACAAACATGCCGAAGGCGCCGCGACCCTGCCGCTGGATGATCTTGAAATCAGCATCACCAACAGCTTTACCGCCGGTGATCTGACCCTGCCCAATGCGCTCGACACCTACACACGAACGCTGGGTGAATTCGCGCTGGAAAACAGTGCGCCGTATCAAGCCAATCTGCGCTTCAAACACGGTGAAACGGTGCCCGCGTGGCTGACCGTGGACTTGCTGTTGCAGCTGTCGCAGCAAGTCGATATCGGCCAGGTCTACCCACAGTTGATCAAGCGCCGATTGCTCGATGACCCGCAGGAATCGGCACGCCAGGCAACGCTGTACCACCGGCAATTGCGCTTGCTGTTGTCGCTGGCCGCGCTTGAAAACAAGGTGCGAAGACAGCATGGGTTTGATGACACCGGTTACACCTATATCCGCCAACTGGTAGGCGAGCTCATCCCTTCTTCGCACAAGCTCTCGATCTGCCCGCTGACCCTGATCCCGCAACATCGACTGGTCAGCGTCGCCGATACCGTGACCAACATGTTCATCATCGGCCCGAGTGACCCGGACAACGGCCCGTGCATTCTTTACCGCCCGCTGTTCGATCCGCCATTGATGCAGTTTCCGTCACGGCAAAACCTGTTGTACGCATTGCATCAACCGGGTGAGCTGCGGGACTCGGTACTCGCCTGGCTACCCGACCGCCACTTGAGTTTCGAGTACGCGCAATACGTGTTTCCGGTTGGCTTGCCGTCGCCGTGGCTGATCACTCAACAACTGTCCGATCCCAACCTGCGCCTCGACGGGCTCGGCCATGTGAGTTTCGGCAATGACGATATCAAGGGTGATCGGCTCCAGGCATTGTTCGAAAGCAACGCCCGCGCCATTGTTGAACTGGCAGATCGACAATCGCTGTCCAACGCCGATCAACGCTGGCTGCTGCTGCAGGAGTGCAGCTGGAGCCTGTTCAATGTCGCCTCGAATTTCCTGACTGGCGCACTCGGTACAGCGGTGTGGGTGTGGCAAAGCATCGAAGATATACAACAAGCACTCGATGCCCACGAGCACGGCAATCAGCTCGGTGAATGGACGTCGCTGGGCAATGTGTTGCTGACGCTGGGGATCATCCTGACGCACCACGCCGTGCGGCAACGACGCTGGGCATCCGATACCGTCGACACGCCGCGCCCGCTGATTGAAGCACCGCACAAAACCACGGTTGCTCCACTGATCTCAAGCTTTGATCCGACGTCCTTGCTCAACGAACTGCCGGCTCGCCATTGCTCCTCGCTTGAGGTTGGCGGCTCGGTGCCGCGACGCAACCCCAACGAGTTGGGGCGCTATCTGGATACGTTGAAAGTCACCGCGCCAGACCTCAACCACGATGAGCTGATCACACTCAACGCCGAACCGCCTCATCTCTACCAGCTCGGCGACAAGACGTACGCACAGGTGCGCGAGCGCTGGTTTGAAGTACGCCTGGACCCTGACGATCAAGTCACCCTGTGTGTCCCCGGTGATCCGACCCGCAGCGGTCCGCTGCTGACCCACGGCCTTCAAGGCCTCTGGTACATCGACACGCGATTGCGCCTGCGCGGGGGTGGACGCAAAAGTCGCCTGCAGCATTTGCGGCATACCAACGAGCTGCGCAAACAGGCGCTGGAGAGCGCGCTGCTGGCGTTCAAGGAGCGCGAAAAAGTCCTCAAGGCCGAATTGGCCATGGCACTCAACGTCAAGCTCAAGGCCACGGCGCAAACCACCGAAGCGGCAACCCGCGCCTACGAGCAAAAACTCGAAGCGATCATCACCGAGTACGGCACGGCGCTGGAACAACTGCGCGAATGGCGGACCAAGGGCGGCACGGTGGGTTACGTCTACGACATGGTGCGCATGACCACGGAAATGCAGAAACACATCGCGCTCTGGTATGTGATCAATGTGCACGCCTACATGAAGGCCACCGATCCACTGGCGTTCGGTACGCCAAACGATGCACCGGTGCCCCGTCAGATCTACGCCGATGCCATCGCCCGCTCGATCGAACTCGGCCAGCATCTGGGGGAAAAACTGACCCTTGCCCACGCATCACTGGAACATCTGAAGGTGCTCGGCAAAGTCGGCATCGTCAAAGCGGCGCAACTCGAAGCCCTGCTGCCCACCGCCACCGCGCTGGATTTCAAAGCCAACGAAATCGGCATGTCCCATGAGCCGTGCATGGAAGACCGCGACGATCCGATGATGGATCAGGTTCGCGAGCAAGTCGGCAGTATCATCGTCAGCTCGGCGAGTGCAGCGCAGGAACTGGCCATGCAGGTGAAGGCGAGCACCGCCACGGCGCAACCGACAGCGGAACTTGAGCAGATGAACCACTTCATCGAAACCTTCAACGATGCCGACCAGCGCCTGTTGGAGTTGCCCGACACTTACCCGGCGCTGGTCAAGCGTGCGCCGGTGATGCACCTGCGCACGCTGATTGAAGAGTTTCGGCAAGTGGCCCAATCACGTCTCGATTCGCTGTTGCTCAACATAGAAAATCTGCACATCGCCGAGGCGCCACACACCGAGCGTGCCGGTCCATCGCGGGCGATGATCAAGGTCTACAAGACGCGCCCGCGCGATCCGCTGCCGGCCCCTGCTGCGAAGAGTCCGGACGAAGCAGTCAACAAAATCCTGCCCAAGGCGCCGTCGTCGACAAGCCCGGTACGCGACGATATCGAGACCATCGACAACGGTTTGAAGCTCATCGTCGACTACCCGAGCTTCCTCAAGCGCACCCGCAAGGACGCCCTGCGACCGTCGCGTATTCCGGCTGACATGCAGGAAATCCATGACCAGTACGCACTGAAGCTGGAGCGCAGTGCCGCCGATGTCGAACTAGCGTTGAACAACCTGCGCGAGGCGAAGAAAGACCTGCCGCCGGTGGCCGATCTGAGTGCAGAACTGCGTGAGGCGGCACAGCTGACCAGGCGAGAAGGTGTGGGTCTGCGCGCCACGCTGTACAAACTGCGCAAGCCAACCCAGGCCAACTTCAAATGGATGCACGAGCACGCACAGCTCAGTCTTGTTCGCGATGGTCGCGGGCGCATTCCCACCAAGCAGTTCGGCGACTTTTTTCAGGAGTATCGGATTCTCGACAAGGCCAATAACGACCAGCCGCTGTGGGTCGCACACTTCCATTACAAAACCCTGAAAACCCCGGCGGATCAACCGACGACCGCGCACCTCAAGGTCGCTGATGCTTACCTTGATTCGCTCACTGCGGATCAGCACAAGGCCTTGAGTGCGTTCGAACCGGTCAACGGTGTCTTGCGCAAATTGAGCGATGCGGCGTTGCGCAAACTGTTCCTCGATCTGCCTGCACCGGAGCAACCCGCGGCCTCTTGAACTCAGTCGCGCCAGGCCTTTTGCAAACGTCCGAGTGCCGCCGTGATCGCGGCCTCGGGCACGGCAGCAAACCCCAGCACCAACCCGGCACGCTGGTCCACTGGGGTGGTTGAATCCGGCAGCCAATAACTGCTCAAACCGTTGATTTCAACATCGGCGCTGGCGGCCAGACCGATCAACTGTTGCTCACGGGCCAATGTGTTCACCGGAATCGTCAGATGCAGACCTGCCGCGACATTTGGCAGGCTGCCAACGCCGGCGATATCGCTCGGCCAACCGGCGAGCACTGTATTGCGCCGACTCAATGCTGCCCGGCGCATCCGCCGAATGTGCCGCTGAAAATGCCCGGCAGCCATGAACTCCGCCATCACCGCCTGGGTGCTCACTTCCGAGTGGCGCACGTCCACCGCCCGGCGCTGGGAAAAGGCGTCCACAAGCGCTGGCGGCAACACCAGATAACCCAAACGCAACGCCGGGAATGCGACTTTGCCGAAGGTGCCGACGTACAACACGCGGCCCTGTCGATCGAGCGCGGCCAATGGCGCCAGCGGTGCGCCGGTGTAACGGTACTCGCCGTCGTAATCATCCTCGACGATCCAGCCTTGCGTGCGTTCGGCCCAGGCCAATAACTCCAGACGTCGCGCCAGACTCATCACCACGCCGGTCGGGTATTGATGAGACGGCGTCACATACGCCACTCGGCAATCCGTCGCCGCCGCCAATGCCGCACAATCAATGCCCTCCTCGTCCACCGCAATCCCACGCAATCGCGCACCTGCTACAGCGAACGCATGACCCGCCGCACGGTAGCCCGGATTTTCAATGCCGACGCCATCGCCCGGCTCCACCAGCAACTGTGCACAAAGGCTAATGCCCTGCTGCGCGCCACTGGTGATCACAATTTGCTCAGCGCTGCACTGCATGCCGCGCGAACTGCGCAGATAGGCGGCGATCATCGCGCGCAAACGCGCATCACCGGCCGGGTCGCCGTAACACAGTTGCTGCAAATCCGGCTTGCGCCAGAAAGCCGCGTTCAGCTTGGCCCAGACCTCAAAAGGGAACAGATCGAAGGCCGGCACACCGACACGAAAAGCACGCGGTGGACCACTCGGCGGCTTGGCCAAATGGTTGTTTTCGATGCGTGAAAAAGTATCACTGTGGATAACTTTACTGGATGGAATCACAGGTAAATCCAGCCAATTTGTGGATAAGGCTGTGGGTAAGCCTGTTGAAAACCCTGTGGATACTTTTGTGGATAGTTTTTTCGCTGAGGGCGGTGGTGCCGACAATTGTGCGACGTAAGTGCCGTCGCCGACCCGCCCTTCTATAAACCCTTCGGCATACAACTGATCGTAGGCGCGCACCACGCTGTTACGCGAAATCGCCAACGCCGCCGCCAGATCGCGACTGGCCGGCAGCCGCGTGCCACTGGCCAAGCGCCCATCGAGTACGCGCAAGCGCAATGCCTGATAGAGCTGGCGGCTCAAGCCCTGCCGGCGATCAAGCTCGATACCGGCGGGATTGAAGGGCATGGACAGTGTCGTCGATTCAGGCATGGCAATGGACCTATGAAATTGGTCATCAATGGCTCTTACAACAGACCAATAGCCTGCCTAGGATGCAGGCATTCGCCAAGGAAAATCTGTCCATGTACACGCCGCACGCCTTTGCCATCGAAGAACTGTCCCAACTGCACGAACTGATCCTCGCCACCCGCCTCGCCATTTTGGTGACTCATGGCGAAAACGGTCTGCAAGCCAGCCATGTGCCGGTGCTGCTGCATTGTGAACAAGGCGAGTACGGCACGCTGTACGGGCACCTGGCCCGCGCCAATCCACAATGGAAAGACCTGCGTGACGGCGCCGAAGCCATGCTGATTTTTGCCGGCCCCGACGCCTACGTCAGCCCGGGTTTTTACCCGAGCAAGGCCGAGCACGGCAAAGTCGTGCCGACCTGGAACTACATCGCCGTGCACGCCTATGGCCACGCCGAAACCTTCAGCGATGGTGGACGCCTGCTCGACATCGTCAGCACCCTCACCGATCGCCATGAAGCCGGCCGCGCCCAGCCGTGGTCCGTCGCCGATGCGCCCGCCGATTACATCGACGGCATGCTCAAGGCGATTGTCGGTTTTGCCATTCCCATCGACCGTCTCGAGGGCAAGCGCAAGCTCAGTCAGAACCGCAGCGCCGAAGACATTTCCGGCGTGCGTGAAGGTCTGGCCGCCAGCCCCGAAGTCAACGATCAAACCCTCGCCCAATTGATGCGCTAAGGAAATCACCATGAGTCAGATCGACATTCGCCAGGTCAGCGCCGCCGACCGCGCCGCTTGGCTGCCGTTGTGGCAGGCCTACCTGCGCTTCTACAACACCGAACTGCCGGACGCCGTCACCGACAGCACATGGCAGCGTTTCCTCGATCCGAGCGAACCGACCCACGCGGCGTTGGCCTGGGCCGATGGCAAAGCGGTCGGCATGGTGCATTACATCTATCATCGCTCGAACTGGAGCATCGAAAATTCCTGCTACCTGCAGGATTTGCTGGTGACCGAGGAAACACGCGGCACCGGCGTCGGCCGCCTGCTGATCGAACACGTTTACGCCACCGCCAAGGCTGACGGTTGCTGCAAAGTGCACTGGCTGACCCACGAATCCAACGCCACCGCGATCCAGCTCTACGAGCGCATCGCCGAGCGCCCGGGCTTCATCCAGTTTCGCAAAGCCATTTAAGGAGAGGCACCCATGATCATTTCACCGGCTGACTGGAAAGGCGTCCCCGCCCCTACCGCCACATTGCTTGAAGGTCGTTTTATTCGCCTCGAACGCCTCGACCCGGCGCGCCATGGCGAACAACTGTTCGCCGCCCTCGAAGGCCCCGGCGCCGACCCGAAACTCTGGGACTATTTGCCCTACGGCCCGTTCCCGGAACGCAGCGTTTTCGACGCTTGGCTGAACAATCACGCGGCCGCCAGCGACCCGTATTTCTTCGCGGTCATCGACCGTGCGAACAACCAGGTGCAAGGCATCCTCAGCCTGATGTCGATCGTCCCGGCGCAGGGCCGCATCGAAATCGGCCACGTCACCTTCGGCGCGCCAATGCAGCGCTCGCCGAAAAGCACCGAGGCGGTGTACCTGCTGGACAAATACGCCTTCGAACTCGGCTACCGCCGCCTCGAATGGAAATGCAACAACGGCAACGCCCGCTCCAAATACGCCGCCGAACGCCTGGGCTTCAGCTTCGAAGGCGTGTTCCGCCAGCACATGGTGGTCAAAGGCCAGAACCGCGACACCGCGTGGTACTCGATTGTGGATTCGGAATGGCCGGCGATCGGCGCCGGGTTCGAGCGTTGGTTGAGCGATGAAAACCAGACGCCGGATGGACAGGTGAAAGGCTTGGTTGAGTGCCGTAGCTGAAGCGCAAAGCAAAAGATCGCAGCCTGCGGCAGCTCCTACATTGACCTGTGTAGGAGCTGCCGCAGGCTGCGATCTTTTGATCTTCAAAATCATGCTCCAGACATCATTCTGTAAAAACCCTTCGCTATACAGGACGGCCCGCTTATAACAAAAAGGCCTTCCGCCCATGTCCTTCCCGCCGCAGCGTCTCTCCCTCGCCATCACTTTGCTGATTTCCGCCACGGCGGCCCACGGCAAAACCATTCAGATCGACACCGCCACCACCGCCACGCAAACCTTGGGCGGGAATGACACGTTGACGATTTCAGCACCAGGCAGCATCTCCAATAGCGGCAAGACCGTCAGCCTGAAAGACAAGACCAGCGGCACCGGTGTGGTGATCGATAACGCCGGCAAAATCATTTCCACCGGTGGCCGCGCGATTGATAGCAGTGGCGACGAAAGCAAGGCGCGCGACTACGCGATCTATAATCGCAGCGGCGGGCAGATTCTTGGTGCCAACGACGCTGTGCGCATCGACAGCAATTTCGTCAGCGGCAGTCTGTTGATCGACAACAGTGGCGTGATTCGCTCCAGCACCGGCCAAGGTCTGGATCTCGATGCGCTGCGCAGCGACGGAGTGAAAACCACCATCATCAATCGCGCGGGCGGGCTGATTCGTGGCGACGCCAGCGACGGCATGAAGACCGGCGCCAACGCCACGATCACTAACTACGGCGAGATTTCTACCGGCGATTCGCACAACGCCGACGAGAAATTCGACGGCATCGATATCGACTCGGCTGGCGGCGTCAGCGTGACCAACTACGGGGTGATTTCCGGTGGTCGTCACGGCATCACCACCGATCTCGGCGCGACGTTGGTCAACTATGGACAGATCACCGGGCGCAACGGCTCCGGGTTTGGTTCCGACGGTGACGGCACGGTGATCAACCACGGCACCATCACCGGCGCTTACTCCGGGTTGCAAGCGAACGGTGACGGCGACGGCGTGGACATCGACAACATCGCCCACATCGAAAACTACGGCACCATTCAAGGCGTCGGCGCCGGTGGCGTGGACAAGGGTGGTTTCGCCAATGGCAGCGAAGGCATCGCGCTGGGCGGAGGCTATATTCTCAACGCAAAAAACGCACTGATCAGCGGCGCCGACAGCGCGATTCTGGTCGACGACGGCAGCGGCAATTCGGGGCTGGCAGCGACCACGCTGGAGAACTTCGGCACCATTCAGGGCCTCAACGGTTTCGGCGTGAAGTTCGTCGGCGAGTTCGATGACAACGTGGTCAACGGCGGCACCATCAGCGGCAGCAATGGCCTGGCGCTGGATCTCGGTGGCGGCAACGACAGCCTGACCTTGCGCAACGGCAGCCGCTTTGGCGGCGTGGTCGATGGCGGCAGCGGTGATGACCAAGTGGTGATGGACGACGCCGCGGGCGGCAGCTTCGGCGACAGTCGCAACTTCGAATGGCTGGAAGTGAAACAAGGCGCGTGGACGCTGACCGGCAACGGCGATTTCAGCGACGGTGGCGCGGTGCGCAATCGCGCAACGTTGATCAACCAGGGCAGCATCGCCGGTGACCTCATCGTCGATGCGGGCGGTGTGTATGCCGGCGGCGGATCGGTGGGCGGTCTCGACGTCAACGGTACCTTGCGCACCGACACCAGCCTCGGTCGCACAACCGTCGTGCATGATTTGAATATGGGCAGCGGCTCGACCCTCGCCTATGGTGTCAACGCCGACGGCAGCAGCGCCCCGGTGCAAGTCGGCGGCACCGCCAACCTTAACGGCGCGACGCTGGCGGTCAATCCTGGCCCCGGCACGTATCCGTGGCAAAGCCAGTACACCGTGTTGCAGGCCGGGCAAGTCAATGGCACCTTCGGCAGCGTCACCAGCGACTACGCGTTCCTCACGCCTACCCTCGCTTACACGCCGACGCAGGTTGATCTGAGTTACAACCGCAACGACGTGGCGTTCAACGAGTTCGCCAGCACCGGCAACGGCCGCAACGCCGCCAACAGCATCGCTTCGATGGGCAGCAACAACGCGTTGTACAACGCGCTGCTGAATACCTCGCAAAGCACGGCGGGCGCCGCAATCGAACAACTCGCCGGTGCAAGCAACGCCAATCTGACCAGCGCCACCCTCGCCGCCAGCAGTCAGGTCGGCAACAGCATGCTCTCGGCGATGCAACAAATCGGCGGCAGCCCAGGCCTGGCCGTTGGCCTCGATCAGCGCGATACACCGGTGCTGGCGGCGAACGGCGTGCCGTCCGAGGCGCGCAATCTGAATGACCCGAACGCCCGTGGCCGTCTGTGGCTGCAAGGCATCGGCGGCTACGGCAAGCTCGACGGCGAACATGGCAGCAGCGGTCTGGAACAACGCACCAAGGGCAGCGTGCTCGGCGCCGACTGGTCGATGACCCCGGCGTGGCGCGTGGGTGTGCTCGGCGGTTATTCGAAAACCGATCTCGACGCCAGCGGTGTCGATGGCAACGTCGAGAGCTGGCACGCCGGCGTTTATGCGCTGCATCAGAACGGCCCGATTTCAGTGCGTCTCGGCACGGCGTACAGCGGCCATCAGGGGGACAGCAAACGCACCGTCGCCTTCAACGGTTTCAGCGATCGCCCGAAAGGCGATTACGACGCCGACAGTCAGCAAGCCTTCGCCGAACTCGGCTACGCCATGGGCAGCGGTCGACTCAACGCCGAACCCTTCGCCAGCCTCGGCTACCAGCGCTACCACCGCGATAGCTATCAGGAAAAGGGTGGTGCCGCCGCGCTGCAAGTCGACAGCGAAACCCAGGACAACTTCAGCAGCACCTTCGGCTTGCGTCTGGCCCACCTGAATACGTTGGATAACGGTATGAGCCTGACGCCGCGCATGACGGCCGGTTGGAAACATACCTATGGTGATGTGAGCAACTCCACGCGTCAGGCCTTCGTCACCGGTGGCACCGCGTTCAGTGTCGATGGCAGTTCGCTGGATCGTGACAGCCTGGTGCTGGAAGCGGGTCTGGATGTCGGCATCTCGGCGCGGCATACGCTGGGTGTCGGTTACAGCGGCGAGATCGGCAGCAACAGCCGCAATCACGGGCTGATCGGGCAATGGCAGATGAGTTTCTGAGAGTGCCAGCGGGTTACATCCGTAAACATTGTAGGAAAACACGCCGGTATGGCTGGGTAAAACCGGCCGTTTCCTCAGCCTCGGCGATTTTCCACAGAGAAAACTGAAGGAAGCCGCAAGCCTGTGGGAAGCAGCTGACATCGGCCCCACAGGCCTTCAACTTAGAGTTTGGTCTCCAGTCAAAAGAGGCCTTACTTGATGCCCGTTCAACACTTTTACCAACCGAAAAAACTGGCGCTGGCCATCACCCTCGCGGTGAGCTGCGCTCAATACACACAGGCCGAAGAAGTGCCTGCCAACGTGCCAACCCCTGGCGCGCTGACGGCGCTACTCGACACCTTCATCAACGATCCCGACACCCTTAAAACACCGATCGACAAGAAGGGTTATGCCGAGCCTTTTAGTGAGCGCAGTGATCTGCTCATCGTCACCGGTAAAGGCAGCTTTGCAGGCCCGGTGGATGGCGCCGGCGGTGTGAATGTCCTGCAACTCGATGCGGCCAAGGGTTCGCTGGGTGATACGCGAAACTTCCATGGGCTTGAGGTCAAACAAGGTGTCTGGACTCGAGTCAAAAATACGCCCTCGGACTTCACCGCAGGGGTTGTGGTGCGCCCTGAAGCTACCTTCACCAATGAAGGTGCGATTGCTGGACATGCCGTGGTCGAAGGCACGCTGATCAATAAAGGCGGGATCGAGGAAGGCGCCTTTGTATCTGCTGGCGGTAACCTCAACAACCGGGGAATCATTGGCGGGGCAGTCCACGTTGATGAAAAGGGCCAATTCGCTGGTGGAGGTGCAACTGGCACATTGAATGTTCATGGAATGCTGAAGGTTAATCAGGCGCTCGGCGCACCTTCCGTGAATGGCGATTTGAACCTGAAGCCCAGTGCGACGTTGGCTTACGAGGTTAAAGCGAAAGGAGTTAGCAAGACCATCGTGGTCGCCGGGACGGCCGATCTGGGTAATTCGACGTTGCAACTCACAACCGCGGGCGACTACCCGAAAAGCAGTCAGCACACGGTTCTGACAGCGGGAAAAGTCGTCGGGGAATTTGGCCGTATTGAAAACGATCTGGCGTTCATGACACCGACGCTGAATTACGAAGAGAAGAAGGTCGGGCTGACGTTTAGCCGAAATGAAGTGCCGATTGAAAGCGTCGTAACTTCGGGAAATGCTGGCGAGATTGGCAAGAAAATCGATCAGGTGCTTGATGCTTCCACCACCCCGGTCACGACGCCAGAGACGGTGCCCGTGGTGGCTGAGACGACGGGAGTACAGGTGAAAACGCCGATGATCGACACGGCGATTTCGGAGTCTTCTGCTCCGGTGGTGGCGGCAGTTTCCGAAATGGGTACGGAGCCAGCGGACACTGCTGTTTCGGTTGTTCCTGTTGAGGCTGCCGCTTCAATCGGAACTGTCGCCTCCGCCGAGGTAGTTACTTCGGCGGTAACGGCTGAACCCGTTGATACTTCCCCGACAGCTGAAACACCTGTTGCCGTTGCGGTTACCGAGCCAGCTGAAAATGCAGCCCCTGTCCTGGCTTCCGCGTCGACCGCGACTCAAGCTGTTCCTGCAGCGCCTGCAACGACTGCACCAACTGCATCAACTGCACCAACTGCAAGCGTCGTCCCGGCCAGTGTTTCTGCACCGATCGCACCTGCGAACCAAGCCCTCGTCGCCCTGCTCGGCAGTAACAGAAACACCGCTGCTTTGGCGCTCGATCAACTCGCTGCCGGCAGCAACGCCAACCTTGCCAAAGCCACACTCAGCGCCGTGTCACCGGTAAGCGACAGCATGCTGTCGGCCATGCGTCAGCTCGACACCGATGCAAGATCGGCTAAAGCAGGTGACGGCAACGGTCGAGTCTGGGTTCAGGCATTGGGCAATGGCGGAAAAATCGATCGCGACACCGACAGCACCCTGAAACACTCCACCCAAGGTCTCGTCGCAGGTGCTGACTGGCGTCTCGATGAGCAATGGCATGTCGGGATCATCGGCGGGAACTCGCAGACCAAACTCGATGCGCGCCATGCCGATGGCGATCTCGACAGCTGGCATGTCGGTGCCTACGCGGTGCGTCAGGACGGCCCGCTGGCGCTGCGCCTCGGCGCCACTTATGCCAGTCACGACGGCAGCAGCAAACGTCGGGTGGCGTTCAACGGTTTTAGCGATCGCCTCAAAGGCAGCTACGACGCGAGCACCCAGCAAGCCTTTGCCGAACTGGGTTACGACTTCGGCCAAGGCGATTTCACACTCGAGCCCTTCGCCAATGTCGGTTACCAGCGCTACCAGCGTGACAGTTACAGCGAAAAAGGTGGCGACGCGGCGTTGAAGGTTCACGGTCAGTCGCAGAAAAACCTGAGCAGCACCTTTGGCCTTCGCGTGGCAAAAACCAACCACCTCGATAACGGCATGCAACTGACGCCACGTCTGAGTGCGGGTTGGAAACATACCTACGGCGAACTCGACATGCACACGCGCCAGCAGTTGCTGAACGGCGGGATCGGCTTTGAAATCGCTGGGGCGCAACTGGATCGCAACAGTTTGTCGCTGGATGCCAGCCTCGATCTGGCGCTGTCAGCCAGTCATACGCTGGGCATGGGCGTCACCGGCGATATCGCATCGGACAGCCGCAACACTGGCGTGATGGGTCAATGGCGCATGGCGTTCTAACGATCTGATGGGCTGTTGTGGGAGCGGGCTTGCCAGCGAAGAGGGAATGTCAGCCAGTTTTTGCTGCAACTGACACACCGCTTTCGCGAGCAAGCTCTGCTCCTACAAGGTTCTGCGCCACCCGCAAATTCCCCTGTAGGAGCTGCCGCAGGCTGCGATCTTTTGATCTTGCCCTTAAACAACAACATCAAAAGATCGCAGCCTGCGGCAGCTCCTACAGAGAAAAAAAGCAAAAAAAAGGGGAGCACATGCCCCCCCGAGGTTTAAAGCGTTGGATCGCGGCGGTTATCTCAGCCTTCGATCTCGATCAGGATTTCGCCCGGATTGACCCGATCACCCTTGGCCACATGAATCGCGGTGACCTTGCCGGCAATCGCTGCCTGGACTTCGGTTTCCATCTTCATCGCTTCGGTGATCAGCACAGCCTGGCCAGCCTTGACGGTGTCGCCTTCCTTGATCAGTACATCGACGATGTTGCCCGGCATGGTGGTGCTGACGTGGCCCGGTGCCGAAGCTTGCTTGCGCTTGCTGCTGCCACCGCCGACGAATTCGTTGAGCGGTTCGAACACCACTTCTTCCGGCATGCCGTCGATGGACAGGTAGAAGTGACGTTTGCCTTCGGCTTTCACACCGACACCGGTGATGTCGACGCGGTAGGTTTCGCCGTGCACGTCGATGACGAACTCGGTCGGTACGCCTTCCCCGCCCGCCTTGGTCACACCGCCCGCTTCAGGAATCGGCAGCAGCACTTCAGGGGTCAGGGTGCCGGCGGCACGCTCTTCGAGAAACTTGCGGCCGATGTCCGGGAACATGGCGAAGGTCAGCACGTCTTCTTCCGACTTGGCCAGTGCGCCGATGTCGGCACGCAGCTTGGTCATTTCCGGCTTGAGCAGATCGGCCGGGCGCACGTCGATGACTTCTTCGCTGCCGATCGCCTGACGACGCAGCTTCTCGTTGACCACGCCCGGCGCTTTACCGTAACCGCCTTGCAGGTAGAGCTTCACTTCGTTGGTGATGGTCTTGTAACGCTCGCCGGCCAGCACGTTGAAGAACGCCTGGGTGCCGACGATCTGCGAAGTCGGGGTCACCAGCGGCGGGAAGCCGAGGTCTTCACGCACCCGCGGGATTTCCGCGAGCACTTCGCCCATGCGATTGAGGGCGCCCTGCTCTTTCAACTGGTTGGCGAGGTTGGAGATCATCCCGCCCGGCACCTGGTTGACTTGCACGCGGGTGTCGACAGCGGTGAACTCGCTTTCAAACTGGTGGTACTTCTTGCGCACGGCGTAGAAGTACAGGCCGATCTCTTGCAGCAGTTCGAGGTTCAGACCGGTGTCGAACTCGGTGCCTTTGAGCGCAGCGACCATCGACTCGGTGCCAGGGTGGCTGGTGCCCGAGGCGAAGCTGGAGATCGCGGTGTCGATGTGGTCGGCGCCGTTTTCGATCGCCTTGAGCTGGCACATCGTCGCCAGACCCGCCGTGTCGTGGGAGTGGATAAACACTGGCAGCGACTGCTCGGCTTTCAGTGCGCGAACCAGTTCGCCCGTGGCGTACGGGGTCAGCAGACCGGCCATGTCCTTGATCGCCACCGAGTCGCAACCCATGGCTTCCATTTGCTTGGCCTGGGTGACGAACGCGTCGATGGTGTGCACCGGGCTGGTGGTGTAAGCGATGGTGCCTTGGGCATGTTTGCCGGCTGCTTTCACCGCTTCAATGGCCACGCGCAGGTTACGCACGTCGTTCATCGCGTCGAAGATGCGGAACACGTCGATGCCATTGACGGCAGCTTTGGCGACGAAGGCTTTGACCACGTCGTCGCTGTAGTGGCGGTAGCCCAGCAGGTTCTGCCCGCGCAGCAGCATTTGCAGACGGGTGTTAGGCAGCGCCGCGCGCAATTGGCGCAGACGCTCCCACGGATCTTCTTTGAGGAAGCGTACGCAGGCGTCGAACGTCGCGCCGCCCCAGCATTCCAGCGACCAGTAGCCGACTTTGTCGAGCTTGTCGCAGATCGGCAGCATGTCTTCGGTGCGCATGCGGGTGGCGAGCAGCGATTGGTGAGCGTCGCGCAGGATGGTGTCAGTGACAAAGATCTTCTTGGACATTGTTGTATTCCTCACAGGCCTGCGTGGGCGGCGATGGCGGCGGCGATGGCCAGGGCCAGCTCTTCGGGTTTGCGCTTGATCGAGTAGTTGGTCAGTTCAGGGTGGCTTTCAACGAAGCTGGTATTGAACTGGCCGCTACGGAATTCCGGGTTGCGCAGGATTTCCTGGTAGTACGCGGCGGTGGTCTTCACGCCTTGCAGACGCATGTCGTCCAGCGCACGCAGGCCACGATCCATCGCCTCTTCCCAGGTCAGTGCCCAGACCACCAGTTTCAGGCACATCGAGTCGTAGAACGGCGGGATGGTGTAGCCGGTGTAGATCGCTGTGTCGGTGCGCACGCCCGGGCCACCGGGGGCGTAGTAACGGGTGATCTTGCCGAAGCTCGGCAGAAAGTTGTTTTTCGGGTCTTCGGCGTTGATACGGAACTGCAACGCGAAACCACGGTGCTGAATGTCTTCCTGCTTCACCGACAGCGGCAGGCCGGACGCGATGCGAATCTGTTCGCGGACGATGTCGATCCCGGTGATTTCTTCGGTGATGGTGTGTTCCACCTGCACCCGGGTGTTCATCTCCATGAAGTACACCTCGCCCTCGGCGAGCAGGAACTCCACGGTGCCGGCGTTCTCGTAACCCACTGCCTTGGCCGCACGCACCGACAGGTCGCCGATGTAGGCGCGCTGCTCCGGGGTCAGTTGCGGGCTCGGGGCGATCTCGATGAGCTTCTGGTTGCGACGCTGGATCGAGCAATCACGCTCGAACAGGTGCACGACGTTGCCGAAGCTGTCGCCGAGGATCTGCGCTTCGATGTGCTTGGGATTGACGATGCATTTTTCCAGGAACACCTCGGCAGAACCGAACGCCTTGGTCGCTTCGGAAATCACCCGAGGGAAATTCTGTTCGAGTTCTTCACGGCTGTTGCAGCGACGGATACCGCGACCGCCACCACCGGAGGTGGCCTTGAGCATCACCGGATAACCGATGCGGTCGCCCTCGACCAAAGCTTCTTCGATGTCGGCGACGTTGCCTTCAGTGCCCGGCGTGACCGGTACGCCGGCCTTGATCATGCTGCGGCGCGCTTCGGTCTTGTCGCCCATGCGGCGAATGACCTCTGCCGACGGGCCAATGAACTTGATCCCGCGTTCGGCACAGATATCAGCCAGTTCGGCGTTTTCCGAGAGGAAACCGTAGCCGGGATGCAGGGCATCGCAACCAGTTTCCACGGCGAGGTTCACCAGTTTGCGCGGGTTGAGGTAACCGGCGAGTGGCTCGGCACCGATGCTGTGGGCCTCATCCGCTCGCTTCACATGCAGCGCATGACGGTCGGCGTCGGAAAAAATCGCAACCGAGCGAATGCCCATTTCGGCGCAGGCTCGTACGATTCGTACGGCAATCTCACCACGGTTGGCGATCAGGATCTTTGTTATCACTTGGAGGTTCCCTTGAGCCGGTGGCACCACGACCTGCTAGACCCAGGTCGACGCGTGACCAAATGTTTCAATTTAGTCGCAGATCCACACTAGCGCTCATAAGGGATTAACAAAAATGAATAATAATTGGGTTAGCCATAAGTAAAGACTTATAGTTCGAACATCTACCCGCGCGCCGAGCCCGAATAAAATGCGTAAGTCCTTGATGCGTATGACATTGCGTCAGCTGCAGATCTTCAACGAGGTATGTGATTTACGCTCTTACAGCCGCGCCGCGGATGAAATGTCGCTCACCCAACCGGCGGTCAGCCTGCAAATAAAGCAGCTGGAAGAGCTGATCGGCCAGCCATTATTCGATTATGTCGGCAAAAAACTCTACATGACCGAAGCCGCTGAAGCTCTTCAGCGCGCCAGCCGGGATATTTTCGGGCGCCTGGAAAACCTCGATATGCAGCTGTCGGACATGCAGGGTTCGCTGCAGGGTCAGCTGAAACTGGCGGTGGAATCCAGCGCCAAATATTTCGTTCCGCACCTGTTCGCCGCCTTCAAACGCCAGCACCCGGAAGTGAATCTGCAACTGACCGTGGTCAACCGTGGCCAGGTCATTCGCAGGCTGTCGGACAACCGTGACGATCTGGTGATCATGTCGATGGTGCCGCAGGACATGGGCCTGGAATTTTTGCCATTCCTCAACAACCCGATTGTTGCCGTGGCGCGCCCGGATCATCCGTTGGCGCACATGGGCCCGTTGCGGTTACAGGATCTGGAACCCTACACGCTGCTGATCCGCGAGCCCGGCTCGGGTACGCGACTGGCGTGCGAAGAGTATTTCAAAGAGAAACGCGTGCACTTCACTCAGACTCAGGAAGTGGCGTCGGCCGAAGCACAGCGTGAATGTGTGCAAGCGGGTCTGGGCCTGGCGCTGTTGACGCGCCACGCCCTGAACCTGGAGCTGGCGACCGGCGGGCTCGTCGAGCTGCCGGTCGAGGAATTGCCGCTGCTGCGTAGCTGGTGCCTGGTGCAAGCGAAAGCCAAACGCTTGTCACCGGTGGCGCACGCCTTCCTGGCGTTTATCCGCAGCGAACGCGTGCAGATCAGCGCGCTGGTTGAGCGCTTCGACGGGAAGCTGCGGGTGCCGCCTGCCAGTGAGTGATATCGGGAAAGTCGCCGATTTCGGCTTGAAGCTGACGGAGTTCGAAGCGATCTTCGATAGCGCGGCGAAATTCCATGCGGCGCTGGTCTTCCTGCTGACGACGGGTTTTCGCGGCGCTGTTGCGTTCTTCGTAGGGCTGAGCCATTTCGAGTCTCCCAAGGCGATGACGGGAGTTTCACGATAGGCGTGGGGGATGACGGTTTGGCTTCTTGCGGATGACAGTGCGATGAATTTGCGGTGTTTTTGAGGACGCCTTCGCGAGCAGGCTCGCTCCCACATTTGATCTCGGTATGACACAGAATTTGTGTACCCCGGAGATCCCCTGTGGGAGCGAGCCTGCTCGCGATTAAGGTCGGAACGACCTTAGATGACTTCAGTCATCAAGAGCTTTGGCGGCTTTCGGAGAGAGGCGCAAACTACGCAAACTGCGCTTCACGCTCTTGAGGTGGTTAACCAGGCTCGGCCCACGCGCCATGGCCACGCCCATCGCCAACACATCAATCACCACCAGGTGCGCGATACGCGAGGTCAGCGGCGTATAGATCTCAGTGTCTTCATGCACATCGATCGCCAGATTCACCGTCGACAACTCGGCCAACGGCGTCTGGCTCGGGCACAAGGTAATCAGCGACGCCCCGCTCTCGCGCACCAGATTGGCAGTGATCAGCAAATCCTTGGAACGCCCTGACTGGGAAATACAGATCGCCACATCGGTCGGCTTCAACGTCACCGCCGACATCGCCTGCATGTGCGGATCGGAGTACGCCGCTGCGGTCAGCAATAAACGGAAGAACTTGTGCTGCGCATCCGCGGCCACTGCGCCCGACGCGCCAAAACCATAGAACTCGACGCGCTGCGCCTGCGACATCAACGTCACCGCGCGCTGCAACTCAATCGGATCGAGCTTCTCGCGAACCTCCATCAACGTGTGCAACGTGGTGTCGAAAATTTTCAGGCTGTAATCGGCAACCGAGTCGTCTTCGTGGATCGCGAACTGACCGAAGCTGGCACCGGCCGCAAGGCTCTGCGCTAACTTCAGTTTGAGATCCTGAAAACCGGAGCAACCGATGGCGCGACAGAAGCGCACGATGGTCGGCTCACTGATGCCGACGTTGTGGGCCAGGTCGGCCATGGAACTGTGCATCACGGCCGCAGGGTCAAGCAGCACGTGGTCGGCGACCTTGAGCTCCGACTTGCGTAACAGGTGACGTGACTGGGCGATGTGTTGCAGCAGATTCAAGGGGCTGGACTCTTCTTATGGGCAAGGATGTAGCACGCTTGTAGTTATACTACATGAATTGGCTTTTTGCCTGCTCAATGCGTAACTCCATGTCCCCATATCAGGCGCGATGGGGTGCATGTAGCCCTTAAAGCGGTTTTTCCTGATTGCGCAAAAGCCCGGCCAGACCGGCAGCCTCCACCGGACGACTGATCAGATAGCCCTGCACCTCATCGCAACGTTCGGCGCGTAAAAATTCCAGCTGATCCTGACGTTCAACGCCCTCCGCGACCACTTTCAGCGACAGCCCGTGGGCCATGGCGATGATCGCGCGGGTAATCGCCGCATCCTCACTGCCTTCACCCAATCCGCGAATGAACGCCTGATCGATCTTCACGTAATCCACCGGAATGCGCTTGAGGTAACTCAATGACGAATAGCCGGTACCGAAGTCGTCGATCGCCAGTTTCACGCCCAGATCGCGCAGTTGCTGGAAGGTCGCGATGATGTGTTCGACGCTGTCGAGCAACTGGCTTTCGGTCAGTTCCAGTTCGAGGTAGTGCGGCGCCAGACCGGTTTCCTCCAGCACCTGGCGCACCAGACTGACCAGTTTGCCCTGCCGCAATTGATGCACCGAGAGGTTCACCGAAACGCGGATCGGCTCCAGCCCTTGCCGCTGCCATTCGCACGCCTGCCAGCAAGCCTGACGCAGGACGAATTCGCCGATCGGCCCGATCAATCCGGTTTCCTCGGCCAGCCCGATAAAATCCCCCGGCGGCACCCGGCCCATGGTCGGATGATCCCAGCGCACCAGCGCTTCCGCCGCGTTCAAGCGACCTGATTCGAGGCACAGCTTCGGCTGGTAAAACACTTTGAGCTGCTTGTCCTCGATGGCTTTGCGCAGCTGGTTTTCCAGCTGCAGACGCTCAAGGGTGCTGGCCTGCAGGCTATCGGTGTAGAACTGGAAGTTGTTGCCGCCGAGGTGTTTGGCGTGTTGCATGGCCATGTTCGACTGACTGACCAACGCAGCAATTTCCCGCGCGTTGTCCGGCAGCATGCTGATGCCCATCGAGGCGCTGACCACCAGTTCATGCCCTTCAACCGTCAGCGGCAAACGCAGCTTGGCCGACAATCGCGTAGCGACCCGCGCCAGACTCGACAGGTTGCCGTAAGCATCGAACAGCACCGCAAATTCATCGCCGGACAAACGCGCAATGGTGTCGGCCTCCGGCAACGCGTTGACCAGCCGCCGCGCCATCTTCTGCAACAACTGGTCAGCGACTTCATGGCCGAGACTGTCGTTGAGCAATTTGAAGCGATCCAGATTGATGTGCAGCAACGCCAGACTGCGCCGACCCTGACGTGAACGCTGATGCGCTTCGTGCAGACGTTCACGGAACAGCGAGCGATTGGCCAACCCGGTGAGTTCGTCGTAATGGGTCAGGTAACGCATGCGCTCTTCGGACTCGCGTCGCGCGGAGAGATCGGCGAAGAAGCCGACGATATGGCTGACATTGCCCCGACTGTCGCGCACCGCATTCAATTGCAGCCACTGCGGATACAGCTCTCCGTTCTTGCGCGTCTCGACCAACTCACCCTGCCAACTGCCGTGCTGCTCCAGCGCGTGACGGATCGCCACGTAATGGCGGCGCGCATCGCGGCTGCACGGCAGTTCGACGACGTTGCGCCCGAGCATGTCGTCGATGTCGTAACCGGTGACACGACTGAACGCCTGATTGATCGCGATCAGCGCGTAGTTCGGGTCGAGAATGACGATGCCTTCGCTGGCCGCTTCAAAAACCGTCGCCGCCAGTCGTTGCTGTTCTTCGAGGCTTTTACTGACGCTGATGTCGCGGCGGGTGCCGACCATGCGGATTACGCGTCCGCTGTCACTGCGCTCCACCGCGCGGCCACGGTCTTCGATCCACACCCAATGACCGTCGCCATGACGCACGCGGTACTCAATCTGATAATCCTCGGTGCGGCCCTTTAAATGCTCGGTCAGCGCGAGTTTGAGGTTGGGCACGTCTTCGGGGTGCAATCGCGGTTTGAGATCGCGCAGCAAAGCCGTGACGTATTCCGGGGCGAGGCCGAACAGTTCCTGAATCTGCGTGTGATGGACTTCGTCGGTTTGCAGGTTCCAGTCCCACAGCCCCAGCTCACTGGCTTTCAACGCCAGCGCCAGCCGCGCTTCGCTTTTGCTCAGAGCCTGATTGGCGGCGTCCAGTTCGCGGCTGCGCTGGGCAACACGATCCTCAAGGGCGACCTGGGCTTCACGCAACTTGCCCTCGGCACAACGCCGGTGGTCGATCTCCTTGGCCAGTTCCTGATTGAGTTGCTCGCTACGGGATTGGGTCTGTTGCAGGTGTTCAATGAGGTGCTGATTCTGAAAGCGTCGCAGCAAGCCACGATCGATCAGCCGATTGACCTGCCACGCCACCACACTCAGCGAGCCGAGCAAGATCAACCCGAGCCAGCCCCAGCCGCGCGCCTGCTCGTCGCCGCCCCAAAACAGATAGCCGATCGCTGGCAACAGACACGGCAAGGTGAAGGACAAAAACGCGGGCAGACTCACCGCGTACGCGACACTGGCCGACAATGTCGCGGCGCCAATCAGGCCGAACACCCAGGCTTGCTGCATGAAGTTATCGGCGGGCACCAGGGCGATGCCGGCGCCGGCTAGCGTCAGGCCGGTCATGGTTGAGCCGAGCAGGAACATTCGCCGCCAGATCGGCTGCGCCTGTCGATTGGGAATGGCGGAATCGAACGCGGCCACTTGGATCACCCGCAGGGCAACCAGCGACAGCAACCACACCAGCCAAATACTGACCACGAAGTAGCGCTGCGGGCTCCAGAGCAAACCGGCGCAGACCAGACCATTGATCAACATGAACAGCGTGGGCAATAAAGAACCCTGATACAGCAGGCGCGTGCGCTCGACCGCCATCTCGGTGGCGTAGTGCTTGCGGATAACCCGGGGTTCCACAGAGGGGCCCGACAGTTCGGAGCTGAGGGTCATGGGCAACGTTCTTGTTCTTATAAGGAGGGCGTGCGCCCGAAACGTGGACGGAGCATACACAAGCCGATCAACTTGCCAAACCACGCCAGATCATAATTTGCGCAAAACTTTTCCCCCCTCAGGCACCGTTGAAACCCGCAGAGCCAAGCGGGCCAACGGCTGTCGCCGGTGACCGACCGGTCGTCATTGGCAGCACTTTCATCGGCTAATGCAAAGCTCGGTTTGCCCGGGCCTGCGGCGCACCCTAGAATGCCCCGATGCGCGATGATCTCTCCCTTCTGCTGAACTCCCTCAACGATGCCCAACGCCAGGCTGTAGCAGCCTCCGTTGGCCGTCAGTTGGTCCTGGCCGGTGCTGGCTCCGGTAAAACCCGAGTGCTGGTGCACCGTATCGCCTGGTTGATCCAGGTCGAAAACGCCTCGCCCCACTCCATTCTGTCGGTGACCTTCACCAACAAGGCCGCTGCCGAGATGCGTCACCGCATCGAGCAGTTGCTGGGGATCAACCCGGCCGGCATGTGGGTCGGCACCTTCCACGGCCTGGCGCACCGCTTGTTGCGGGCGCACTGGCAGGAAGCGGGCTTGAGCCAGACCTTCCAGATTCTCGACAGCGACGACCAGCAACGGCTGGTCAAGCGGGTGATCCGCGAGCTGGGTCTCGACGAGCAACGCTGGCCGGCCCGTCAGGCGCAGTGGTTCATCAACGGCCAGAAAGACGAAGGTCTGCGACCGCAACATATTCAGGCCAGCGGCGATTTGTACCTGGCGACCATGCGCAGCATTTACGAAGCCTACGAGGCGGCGTGCCTGCGCGCGGGTGTTATCGATTTCTCCGAACTGCTGCTGCGCGCCCTCGATTTGTGGCGCGATCACCCGGGCCTGTTGGCGCACTACCAAAAGCGCTTCCGCCATATTCTGGTGGACGAGTTCCAGGACACCAACGCCGTGCAGTACGCCTGGTTGCGCCTGCTCGGCAAGGGCGGCGATAGCCTGATGGTTGTCGGCGACGACGACCAGTCGATTTACGGCTGGCGCGGCGCGAAGATCGAGAACATTCATCAGTACTCGTCCGACTTCGCCGATTCGGTGACCATTCGTCTTGAGCAGAACTACCGCTCCACCGCCGGCATCCTCAAGGCTGCCAACGCCTTGATCGCCAACAACACAGGACGCCTCGGCAAAGAGCTGTGGACGGACGGCGGCGATGGCGAGGCGATCAATCTGTACGCCGCGTTCAACGAACACGACGAAGCACGCTATGTTGTCGAAACCATCGAAAGCGCGCTGAAAACCGGCTTGGCCCGCAGCGATATCGCGATTCTCTATCGCTCCAACGCCCAATCGCGCGTTTTGGAAGAAGCGTTGCTGCGCGAGCGTATTCCGTATCGCATCTATGGCGGTCAGCGCTTCTTCGAGCGTGCGGAAATCAAGAACGCCATGGCGTACCTGCGTTTGCTCGAAGGTCGCGGTAACGACGCGGCGCTGGAACGGGTGATCAACGTTCCGGCCCGTGGCATCGGCGAGAAAACCGTCGAAGCCATCCGCGAGCACGCGCGTCACAGCGATGTGTCGATGTGGGAAGCCATGCGCCTGCTGGTCGCCAATAAAGGCCTGACCGGTCGCGCAGCAGGTGCGCTGGGTGCGTTTATCGAGCTGATCGAGAACCTCGCCGCCAAGTGCGCCGAGATGCCGCTGCACTTGATGACGCAAACCGTCATCGAGCAATCCGGCCTCATCGCTTATCACGAAGCGGAAAAAGGCGAGAAAGGCCAGGCTCGGGTAGAAAACCTTGAGGAATTGGTCAGCGCCGCGCGCAACTTCGAGAACAACGAAGAAGACGAAGAGCTGACGCCACTGGCGGCATTCCTCGGCCACGCTTCGCTGGAGGCCGGCGACACCCAGGCTGACGAGCACGAAGACAGCATTCAATTGATGACGCTGCACAGCGCCAAAGGTCTGGAATTTCCTTACGTGTTCCTCGTGGGCATGGAAGAAGGCCTGTTCCCGCACAAGATGAGCCTGGAAGAACCGGGACGTCTTGAGGAGGAACGCCGTCTGGCTTACGTCGGCATCACCCGGGCGATGCAGAATCTGGTGATGACCTACGCGGAAACTCGCCGCTTGTACGGGAGCGAAACCTACAACAAGGTCTCGCGTTTCGTACGCGAAGTGCCGAAAGGTCTGATTCAGGAAGTCCGTTTGTCGAACAGCGTCAGCCGACCGTTCGGCGGCAATCAGTCGATGAGTGGCAGCAACCTGTTCGCCGGCAGTGAAATTCCGGAAACCGGGTTGAGTCTGGGCCAGGCGGTACGCCATTCGATCTTTGGTGAGGGCGTGATCCTCAACTTCGAAGGCGCGGGTGCGCAGGCGCGGGTGCAGGTGAATTTCAGCGAAGGCAGCAAGTGGCTGATGCTCGGTTACGCCAAGCTGGAAGCTATCTAAGCCCCATTTCGCTTTTTTGTAGGAGTGAGCCTGCTCGCGATATCGGTTGGTCATTCAATAGATTTGTTGACTGACACTCCGTCATCGCGAGCAGGCTCACTCCTACAGTGTTCGTGGCTCTGCGCTACAAATCACTCTGAACCAATCCCCTTTTCCTACAGCCAAAAGTACATCCGCTGATTGCCTCGCGAAGCTGAACGCAACCTGTCAGGCAAAAGCCCGAAACACTCTCTCGCTAGCCAGTAACACGCACTCACACTTAAAAAGAACAAAACAGGTGAAGTGATGCAGCGAATCTCCATCGCACTCCCACGCGGAGTCCGCGTCTCGCAACG